>NZ_JAMYTU010000010.1:0-175467 GCF_040322615.1 Mesorhizobium sp. M0119 | reverse complement strand
GTACTCCCTATAGCGGCCGGCGGCTAAGCCCACTGAAACGGGCACCATCCCCCGCCCCCCCGTCCCCGCCCAACGGGGGGGCCCCAACGGAATGCCAACCACCCCCCGCCGGCCCCCGGGCCGGCCCGCGATTTCCTGCCTATTGCGGAGTCATCGATGTCCAGCCCGGAAAATCCGATCCTGTCGGTCAGTCGCGTGGAGGCCGTCTACAACGGCGCCATCGCCGCCCTGCACGGTGTCGACCTGTCGGTCGGTAAAGGCGAGATCGTCGCACTGCTCGGCTCCAACGGCGCCGGCAAGACGACGCTGCTACGCGCCATATCCAATCTCCTCCCGGCCGAGCGCGGCACCGTTACCGCTGGCCGGATCACTTTCGACGGCGAGGATGTCTCCAGGGCAAGCCCCTCTCACCTCGTCCGCAAGGGTCTGGTCCAGGTCCTCGAGGGCCGACACTGCTTCCGCTCGCTGACGGTCGAGGAGAACCTTCTGACCGGCGCGCTCGGGCGTTCGTCCTCCCGCACCGGCGTCAAGGCCGACCTCGACCGCGTCTATGCGCTTTTCCCCAGGCTCACCGGGAAGCGGCGAACCCGGTCCGGCCTCACCTCCGGCGGCGAGCAGCAGATGACGGCGATCGGCCGCGGTCTGATGTCGCGGCCGAAACTGTTCGTGCTGGACGAGCCTTCGATGGGGCTGGCGCCGCTGATCGTCGACGAGATTTTTAGCGCTTTGAAGCGGCTCAATCGGGACGAAGATCTTTCGATCCTTGTCGCCGAGCAGAATTCGGCAGTGGCGCTGAAATATGCCGACCGCGCCACCGTGCTCGAAAACGGAAAGAGCGTGCTGGAAGGGTCGGCCGCCGACCTGCGCCAGCGCGACGACATCAAGACCTACTATCTCGGCGGCACGCCGCTTCCATCGCAACATTTTCCCCAGGAGACCGCAGCATGACCATCCAATCGAAGCAGCCGTCCGATATCCGCAGCGCCGTCCCCCCGGTTGAGCGTCCGTCGGCCAGAGCGCATGTCATCAAGACCGACGCCGAGGCGATCGCTGTGGCGGAAAAACTGGCCGCAGACTTCGCCAAGGACGCCTCCAGGCGGGATCGCGAGCGCATCTGGCCGAAGGAAGAGCTCGATGCGTTTTCGCAGAGCGGCCTGTGGTCGATCAACGTGCCGAAGGCCTATGGCGGACCGGAACTCTCCTATGTGACGCTGTCGAAGGTGATCACCATCATCTCGGCGGCCGATCCGTCGCTCGGCCAGATTCCGCAGAACCATCTCGGCGTCGTCGCCGCCATCCGCACCGTCTCTGACGAGGCCCAGAAGCAGTTGCTCTTCGCCGAAGTTCTGTCCGGCACGCGGTTCGGCAACGCGTTCTCGGAATTCGGCTCCAAGCGGGCGGCCGATTTTGAGACCAAATTCGTCGACGCTGGCGACCACGTCGTGGTCAATGGCCAGAAATTTTATTCCAGCGGCGCGCTGCTCGCCCATCTGGTGCCGATCGTGGCGCTCGATGACGAGGGCCGGGCCTGGTATGCCATCGCCGATCGCGGCGCGCCCGGACTGACGGTCATCGACGACTGGTCGAGCTTCGGCCAGAAGACGACGCTGTCCGGCACAGTCCTGCTCGACAATGTGAAAGTGCCGAAGACGCATCTCGTCCCCGGCTACAAGGGCTATGACCGGCCGACGGCCGACGGCGCCATCTTCCAGATCATCCAGGCTGCTGTCGATCTCGGCATCGCCAACGCGGCGATCGACGAAACCGTCAGCTTCGTGCGCACCAAGTCGCGCGCGTGGATCGACAGCGGCGTCGATCATGCCTGGCAGGATCCCTACACGATCCAGGCGGTCGGCGACCTCCGCCTGCGGGCCAATGCGGCCGAGGCGGTTCTGGACAAGGCCGGCCTTGCGGTCGATCGCGCTGTGCTCGACGCCAACGATAAGACCGTCGCGGAAGCGCAGATCGCGGTTGCCGAATCCAAGATCCTCACCACCGAGATCGCCATCAACGCCACCAACAGACTTTTCGAACTCGCGGGCACGCGCTCGACATTGGCCGAGCACAATCTCGACCGGCATTGGCGCAACGCCCGCACCCACACGCTGCACGATCCCGTGCGCTGGAAATACGCGATCCTCGGCAACTATTACCTGAACGACGTCAATCCGCCGCTCCACGCCTGGAGCTGAGCGAGAACGCCGTAAAGTCACAAAGGACTGTTCATGAGCACTGCCATCCCCGACAGGATCAAGGTCCTGTGGTTTCTCCCGACCCATGGCGACAGCCGCTATCTCGGCACCTCCGAGGGGGGCAGGGCGGTCGACCTGCCCTATCTGACCCAGGTCGCCAAGGCCGCCGACGCCATTGGCTATTACGGCGCGCTGCTGCCGACCGGCCGAAGCTGCGAGGACAGCTGGGTCGTGGCGTCGGCGCTGGCGCCGTTGACGCAGCGGCTCCGCTTCCTCGTTGCGGTGCGGCCGGGCCTGCAATCGCCGACGCTTGCCGCGCGGATGACCTCGACGCTCGACCGCATTTCCGGCGGGCGCCTGCTTATCAACGTGGTCACCGGCGGTGACCCGGTCGAGAACAAGGGCGACGGCATCTTCCTCAGCCATGATGAGCGCTATGAGGTGACGCGGGAGTTTCTCGATATCTACAAGGCCGTGCTCAGCGGCGAGACCATTGCCTTCGAAGGCAAGCACTTCCGCATCGAGGACGGAAGGCTGCTGTTCCCGCCTGTGCAGACCCCGCATCCGCCGCTGTATTTCGGTGGCTCGTCGGAGGCGGCCAATGCGGTCGCCGCCGAGCAGATCGACAAATACCTCACCTGGGGCGAACCGCCGGCTGACGTCGCCGCCAAGGTCGACCATGTGCGCGGCCTTGCCGAGAAGGCCGGACGCCAGGTGAGTTTCGGCATCAGGCTGCATGTCATCGTTCGCGAAACCAATGACGAAGCCTGGGCCGATGCCGACCGCCTGATCAGCCGCCTGGACGACAAGACGATCGCCGAGGCGCAGAAGGTTTTCGCGCGCATGGATTCCGTCGGCCAGTCGCGCATGAGCCGGCTGCATGGCGGCCGTCGCGACAAACTCGAAATCAGTCCGAATCTGTGGGCCGGTGTCGGCCTGGTGCGCGGCGGCGCCGGCACCGCTCTGGTCGGCGATGCGGCGACGGTGGCGGAGCGCATCGACGAATACCGGCGCATCGGCATCGATACCTTCATCCTGTCCGGCTATCCGCATCTGGAGGAAGCCTATCGCTTCGGCGAACTGGTGCTGCCGCTGTTGCCGCTCGATCACGAAATCTCGACGCGGCCGACGGCGGTTAACATGGGCCCCTTCGGCGAAACGGTGGCCGGCGACCATCGCCCGTCGTCGCTGCGCGCGAGCCAGTCTTGAGCGCCAGCGAACCGATCATAGCGATTGTCGGCGGCGGCTTTTCAGGTGCGGCGACTGCGTTTCATCTGGCGCGGCTGCTCCCGGCCAGTGCATCCGATATCGTGGTCGTCGAGCCGCGCGAAAGGCTCGGCTATGGTCTGGCCTATTCGACGACCGATCCTTCACACCGCATCAATGTGCCGGCCTCGAGGATGACGCTGATCTCCGGCCAGGACAGCCACTTTGCCGACTGGCTGGAGCAGACCGGCGCCGTTCTGAATGACGCCGAGGCGATCACTACCAACGGCGCGGCCTATCCACAGCGTCGCGTTTTCGGCCGTTATGTCGAATCCCACCTTCAGCCATTTTTGCAAAGCAAGACGATTCGGCACGTCCGATCCGCCGTCGCGTCGGTCGAGCGTAACGGCGACGCATATCGCCTCATCCTTGCCGACGGCGGAACGCTCGCGGCCGATGCATTGGTTGTCGCAACGACTCATCCGCCGCCGGCCTTACCGCCAGCCTTGCGCGCTATAGCCGGCGCCGCCGGTCTGGTCGCTAATCCCTATGATCTCGAACGACTGGAAGCGATCGAGCGCGACCACCATGTCCTGGTCGTCGGCACCGGGCTGACCTCGGCGGACGTCATCGCCACTCTCGACCGCAGGAGGCATCGCGGCAGCATCACAGCACTTTCGCGCCATGGCTACCGCTCGCGCAGCCATGCAGCCTCGCGTGGCGATCCGATCGGCGATTTCACGACCCTGCCTTCACGCAGCGCAACGGCACTGTTCAGGCGCATCCGGGCCACGATCCTTGATGCCAAGCGTCGGGGCGAAGGCTGGCACCCGGTGCTCGACGCCGTCCGGCGACAGGGGCAAATCATCTGGCAGGCCTTGCCGCTCGCCGAGCAGCGCCGCGTGGTGCGCCATCTTCGCGCGCTGTGGGATGTGCATCGCTTCCGCATCGCTCCACAGATCGCGGCCGTGCTTGATCGCGGCGTTGCCGAGGGCAGGCTTGCCTATCGCGCCGCAACGATTGTCGGCGCCGAACAGGTCGACGGACGCATTTGCGTCAGGCAGCGGCTGCGTGGCCAACGCAGCCTCGTTGTCGAGGCTTTCGACAGTGTGATCGTGACGACCGGACCGGCGCACGCCGATATCTTGCGGACCAACACGGCGATTGCGGCGCTCGAGCGGATGGGATTGGTCCGGCTCGACCCGATTGGTCTTGGTTTGGAGACCGACAGCCAAGGCCGTGCGGTCGGCACATCCGGGCGCCCGACCGACAGCATTTTCGTCAGCGGGCCATTGGCGCGCGGCAGCGTCGGCGAACTGATGGGAATTCCCGAAGTCACCGCACATACCGAGCGCATCGCCGCCGAAATTCACCAATGGTTGGGATACCAAACGGCGTTGCGTCGCAAGGCGTCGTGAAGCTGTGATTAGCATGAGTCTATTCAGATGACACTGACGGAACGCATCGCCAGGATTGAAAGCGCCTTCGAGGTTTATGAAAGCGCCATTGGTCGCAGTGCCGCTCCTGGCGCTTTTCGCGTTTGTCGCCGACGCCGCCGAAGTCGCCCAAGTTCAGGTGGAGAGACTGCGCGTTTGAGCGGAGTACGGTCTTCGGAGTTGGCTTCTCTGAGAGCACCGAAGTAGTCTAGGCGACGAGCTTGGCTGCGTGTGCCTTCAACTACTGTTGGCTTCTAACAACTCCAATCTGATGTCAGGGGGGTGACGCCTCTGGAAATTTGTCGATAACTGTGAGTTCGGATTTTGACGAGATCTTCACCATAAAGCGATGAGCTGCAATTTCTAGCGACGGCCGCGCTAGGGACGGGCCTCCAGCACCATGTTGAACGGCGTCTCCGTGGCGCGACGGAATCGCTTGAAGCCGCCGCCGGTCACCACCTTGCGTAGCCTCGCCTCGCCGGCCTGGGCGCCAAGCCCGAGCCCGACTTCCTGCGACAGGGATGCGGGCGTGCACACGAACGTGGAAGCGGCATAGTAAACGCGTCCGACGGGATTGAGGTTCGCCGCTAGATGATTATGCGCGAACGGCTCGACGATCATCCACGTGCCATCCGGCTTGAGCGACCCGTGGACATGGGTGGCGGCGCCCGCCGGGTCGCCCATGTCGTGAAGGCAATCGAAAAAAGCGACGAGGTCATAGGTGCCGGGGTAGGTCTTGGCGGCCGCGACCTCGAAGCGCGTGTTGGCGCCGACGCCGGCTTCCTCGGCGGCCTTGCGGGCGCGCTCGATCGAAGGGGCGTGATAATCGAAGCCGACGAAGCGCGAATTGGGGAAAGCACGTGCCATGAGCACCGTCGATGCGCCATGACCGCATCCGACATCCGCGACCTCCACGCCGCGTTCGAGCTTCTCGACTACGCCCTCCAGGGCCGGCAGCCAGGAGTCGATCAGATTGGCATTATAGCCTGGACGGAAGAACCGCTCCGTGCCGCGAAACAGACACGCGCTATGATCGTGCCATGCAACGCCCTTGCCGGACTGGAACGCTTGCCTCACCTTTTCTTCGTCGAGCCACAGCGCGGATAGGAACTCGAATGCGCCAGCCATGAAGGCCGGGCTATTTTCATCGGCGAACACCAGTTCCTGCTCGGCGTTGAGATAGAAATTGTTGTTGGCTTCATCGTAGTCGACATACCCCGCAGCCGCCTGCCCGGAAAGCCATTCCGTTACAAGGCGCTCCTGGGTGCCGGTGCGTGTCGAAAGTTCGGCGGCAGTCATCTTGCCGCCTTCGCGCAATGCCTCGAACAGGCCGAGTTTGTCTCCCAACAAGACTCCCGCGCCCGTAGCGATCGCACCGAGATCGCAGACCATTTTCTCCAAGAATGTGTCCAACTTTTGCTGACTCGCTTCAGACATCGGAATCTCCCTTTGGGCTCGATCTCTCCCGGTAAAAGCCTCACAAGGGGAGAAGAATGGCGAAATTGGAGCCCGGGCCCATCCTTTGGCGTCCACGCGCGGGCCGATCACCATAATGGCGGGTTCGGCCGAAAGCAGCTTCTTTGCCGCTGCCTCGACTTGGTCGATCGATGAGGGCGGCGCGGCGCTGGTGTAGCCGATGCCAAGACCCGACAAGCGTGGCTGCAATCGAACTGGAGGAATCCAGATTGTTGGTAGCATAGGTGCCGATCAGATAGTTCTTGCTCGCTTTTAGCTCGGCCTCTGTCGGCCCTGTTTCCGCCAACCCCCTGATCACGTGGCGTATCCGCCGAGCGTCTCGGCCGCCCTGTCGGCGCGCGTCGCCGTGGTCACGACAAGCGCATTGGAATGCTGGTAGTCTTTCAATCTGGAATGGATACCGTAAGCAAGGCCGCGCTTTTCGCGCACTTCCTGGAACAGACGTGAGGTAAATGGCGAGCCTCCGAGTATTTTGCTTATCAGCTGTGCGGCTTAGAATTCCGAGTCGCTGCGTCCGATGCCGGGAAAAACAAGCTGCAGCGAAGTCTGCGGCGGGTCGTAGGCGACCAATTACGCCGGCCGAGCTCGGGGCGACATCGGCCACCGGCGCGATCGCCTGCTTCTGAGGCAAATCGCCGACCGAGTCGTGGAGCCTTTCACTCAGGCCTTTGGCATCAATGTCGCCGACGACCGCTACGTGCAGCCCGTCACCGACGAAAGCGGCCTTGTGGAGGGCGCCTAGATCGACCGGCGTTATGCCGGCGAGGCTCTCCTTGGTGCCCCTCGTCCGGCCTCGAATAAGGATGCGTGCCGTAGATTCTGCGCCGCTTGGCGCGGATGCGGTCGACGGGCTCCTGGTCGAAGCGGGGGCTGTTAGGCGCGAGCCTGAGCAGATCGAAGGCGGCGTCCTTCCGTTCGGGCAGCATGCGCATCTGCCATAAATGCCGTCGCGCTGCGCGTCGAAGCTCATCTCGGCCCCGGCATGGTCAACCGTCGCCTGGAAGGCATCGCTGTCGAGATCGCCGGCGCCCTCGTCGAACAGGCCGGTCATCAAATTGGCCAGTCCCTCCTTGTCAGCCGAGTCCTGCGTGGTGCCGCCGTCGAAGACGAAGCGGATGGCTCCGGTTGTGGTGACGGGACGGACGATAAGCAAGGTTCGGGGCGAAGTGATTTGTTCCGCGGCGGCGGTATGTTTTGGTGAGGTGATCATGCGACGTCTTCTTTGGTCGGGCACGTGTTTGCGGATGATGATGCATGTACCGTGCCAAATGAGAAAACCATTTATACGCAGTCTGGTAGATCTGACCCTGCTACGTTGCGTATCCGACATTGTCGGAAATTGGACAGCGCCGAACGCGAAGCGGCTCGGGGCTTGTGACGATGCTTGCGCGTGCTGCTGCGGAGGGGGATATGAATGCGCTTCGAACTGGCGCGAGGCCTTCGAGGATGCCGGATTCTTAGCAAGGAGAAGTTGCTGGCGGACGACCGCCCATCCGAACCGTTTGGACGAGAATCACCCCTTAAACGGGGTCCTCATTCGGCACTCTCGCTGCGGCCACAGCCTAAGTTGCACCGACAAGGTGCGCCTGGAGCAGATCAATCTTGGCGCGGCCGTACGTTTGCCGCTTGATGAGTTTGAGCTTGGTGATCTGGCCTTCGGTCTAGCCATTCGACCACGGAGAGATGATGGCGTTGCGGACTGCGGCGATGTCCTTTTCGACCCTGTTTGCAAAGGAGCCGACGAGGCTTGCCTTCGCGCCGTCCAGCCGAGTGTCCAGTTTTGCGGCCGCCTTTGATCGGATCATCTGCTGAAAGTCGTCGATCAGCGTTCGCGCGATGACCGAGGTCAGGAACATTGCTCTCGATTGCCCCGATCAGTACAGCGTCCGATTTGGACAGGTCGTCACGCGCCAGCGTCATGAGCTTGGCCATGCTTCGTGCCGAAGGCGTGCGGGCAAGTGCGCTTTGATCGGTCCTTTCAGCAAGGCGTCTGCGCCGCGCCCATTCAGAGACGACGCCGATCTGGCCACGAAAGCCTTTCTTGCGCATTTCGCGCCAAGTCATGTGCTTGACCTGGCGGCATCGTCTTCGTCGAAATCGTTGCGTCCATTTCCATCCTGTTCCCTGGTTTCTGACCTTTACGGCTTCTCTGCTAGCCGCTTGACGGTGACCGGAAAACTTATCCGCCCGGTGCCGTCCATCAGTCGATTATGAGTCCCGATAATCAAGTCCGATATCCAAGATCGGCGCGCTATGGGTCAGCCAGCCGATGGAGACCAGATCGACGCCCGTCGCAGCAATCTGCGCAGCCATATCGAGCGTAATCCGGCCCGATGCTTCGGTGACCACCCGCCCGGCAACCATCGCCACCGCGTGGCGCAACTCATCGACCGACATGTTGTCGAGCAGGATAGCGTCGGGGGCGAAGCCAAGTGCCTCCTCCAACTGGATCAGCGTATCGACCTCCACTTCGATTTTGACGAGATGAGCTACGCTTGCTCGCGCCAGCCACGCTTGCGGCGGCAACGCTCGTCATCCGCCGCTCTATAACCCTCGACAAGGGCCTCAATGCGATTTCAGTCAAGATGCAATCTCTCCGCTCTCGAAGGCGAGAGACTGGCAAGGCACAAGCAGGAGCGACATTCCTATTTTGCCAGATCAGGACATTTCATAACGCTATTATGGAACTCGGCGGCGGTTTTCTAGCTGTTGCTTGGTTCTCTCCTGCCGCAGCTACGAAGTTGTGGATTCTCTCAGTAAACTGCGGTTATCGGGTTGAACTATGGTGCCAGAGTCAGAAACGACAGCACATCGCAATGCCACTGGGGGGCTGACCGACCCTTGTCCGTGGTGCCCAGTACGAGAAGACCAGGTTATTGCCCTGTTGGGCAAACCACAGCTCATTGGCGTCAATACCCGTCCGGAAGTCGAGCTCGTCATGTCGGTGAAGGAGCCGGATTCGACAATCGTATCCGACCCGTCCTTTATGCGTTCCAATTTCGAGTGCCTGTTTTGTGCGGTCTCCGGCCGTCGTTTGTCGACGACGTGAGTTCTATGTACCGACCTATCGAGCGAAGATAGGCAACGATCTCCGGTAGCAGGTGATCACGATCGCCAAACTCTTCCACGATTCTTTTTACCTTGCGCCAGGGTACCTTCCCGTCAACATCGCCCAGTGAATAGCCTAAGTGACCGATCGCACAGATATCACAGCCAGCCTCGATCACCTTGTCGACGAAGGCGGGAATCTCGCTCGCTTTCATTAGCCGCATGTTGCTGGTCATCGCAGATATCTCCGTTGGTGGTCGGCATGGAAATTGCGCCGACGCTCAAACGTGCTTGAATGCGCGCACCTTCGCTACCTGTGCACTTGCACAGCTTGTAGGCAGGCCTGCAGAAGGCGCGGATCGAGTGTTCCTGCGCATTTGTTCATTGTTGGCACCCCGGACACTCAACCGTGTTGCTAGAACAACCCACCTGCTCCGTTCCAACAGCAGCATTGGCCACCGGAACGCTCCCCTTGCGCGCACTGAAAGCCGGCGCTCAGGCAGTCGGAGTCAGTCATGCCGAGGCGCCATTTCCTTTTTCCCACAAGTCGCACGAGCCGCACGCGCTCTTTTCGCTCTGGAGTCCAGTAGGTTGGGTCTGGGTTGGCTCAATCGAGGGGATGGGCGTCTTTCCATTTAGCTATAGGCTAGGAAAAGCTCCTTAGATCCCGCAGTCAGGAGTCCACCAATCGGTCGAGATGGCTGCGAACCGCGTTGCGGGCGGGATTGGGTGCTCCGACGGATCGATACCCAATACCTGCGCCATTTGTTCTTCGATGGCATTATCGCCCCCCGCGTATAGCTAAGTGGTGTGTACAAACCTGATCTACAGTACCCATCCGGTGAAGACCGCAGACGTGCGTATCCGGCGGCCATGAGCACCTGAGCACCGCGGTGCCGGGGTCAAGCTTTCGATGGGGAGACGCGATGATATTCTTCGAGGAGGAGTTTGACCTCCTCGATGCCTTCATCGGTGAAGGCCAAGATTCCGTCGTCATCGTTGGCGCCGTACACCCAGATGACGCCGTCCTCGGGCTCGAGACCGAGGGTCAGGTCCTGGATGAGCGCTTCGCTGACGCCGAGGTCCCTGGCGACACGTTCGACGGTGTAGACGTGATGCACCTTATTGCGCTGCATGATCAGGCCGCCGCTGGTTGGGTCCGCAGTTGTGCGGATCTCCAATTCCACGGCAGCAAATCATCGATCCGATGAGCTGGGTGGGCTGCGATGCGCGCCAGGATATCGGCGAGCCAGGCCTGCGGGTCGATATCGTTCAACTTGGCGCTGACGATCAGGCTGTAGAGAACGGCAGCGCGCTGTCCGCCGCGATCGGAACCGCAGAACAGCCAGGACTTTCTGCCGAGAGCGATGCCGCGCAGGGCTCGCTCGGCTGCATTGTTCGATAGGCAGATCCGCCCGTCGTCGAGGAACCGGGCGAAGGATGACCAGCGGCGCAGCATGTAGTTGAAGGCCTTGGTCAGATCGTGTCCGCGCGAGAGCTTGTCACGCGTCTCGATCATCCAGCGCTCGAGTTCGGTGACCAGCGGCACGCTCCGCTCCTGGCGCACGGCGTGGCGTTGGGCCGGCGACAGGCCGTTGATCGCGCGCTCGATATCGAACAGGGCATCGATGCGCTTCACGGCTTCAACCGCGAGCGGATAGACCAGGTTGGGCTTCTCGCCGTGCGCCTTCTTGCGCGCCGCCGCCTCGATATCGGCTAGCTCGAACACTTTGCGCCGGCTGTGAGCCCAACAGCTGGCTTCCAGAATAGGCGCTGGCTGACGGGCCGCCGCATAGAGATCGCCATAACCGCCATAGGCATCGGCCTGCAGAATGCCGCTCCAGCCGGCGAGATGCGCCGCGGGATGTTCGCCTCGGCGATCGCGGGAATAGTAGAACACGACCGCCGGCGGATCGGCGCCGCCGAACGGTCGGTCATCACGCACATAGGTCCATAATCGGCCGGTATCGGTCTTGCCCTTGGCCAGGACCGGCACCGTCGTGTCATCGCCGTGCAGACGTGAAGCGGCCAGCACATGGGCTTCGAGCTGCTTGAACAGCGGCATCAGCGCCGCGGCGCCGGCGCCGACCTGGTCGGCGAGCGTCGACAGGCTGAGCGGCACGCCTTCGCGGGCATAGCGTTCAGCCTGGCGGTTGAGCGGCTGATGCTGGCCGAACTTCTCGAACAGGATCATCGCCAGCAGGCCGGGACCGGCCCAGCCGCGCGGGGTGGCGTGGAACGGCGCCGGAGCCTGGCTGATCGCCTCGCAGTCGCGGCAGGTGAACTTCTCCCGCACGTGCTGGATCACCTTCCATTGCCGCGGCACCACCTCCAGCGTCTCGGTGATATCCTCACCCAGCCTGCGCAGCCGATGACCGCCGCAGCAGTGGCAAGCGGCCGGCGCCGGCTCGACCACGCGTTCGCGCGGCAGGTGCTCGGGAAATGGCTGGCGCGCCGGTCGCTTGCGCACATAAGGCGCCACCTCGGTGGTCCGCGCCGCTGCCTGTTCGGCGGCGATCTCGTCTTCCGTTGCCGTGCTCTCGAGTTCCTCGAAGGTGAGTTCCATCTGGTCGTGCAGGCGGGCGGCACGTTCAGAACTCTGACCATGCAGCGCCCGCTGCAGCTTCCGGATCGTCAGATCCTGATGTGCGATCAGCGCCGCATCATCCGATGCCTTGGCCCTGGCGACCGCCAGTTCGGCCTCGACCAGCGCAGCGCGTGCGGCCTCGTCTTCGGCTCTGGCCAGCGCCGCGGTCAGCGCTGCTCTCAGCGCGCCAATATCGTCCGGAACAGCATCCTGGGCGGTGGCAACCATGCCCTGGAGTGAATCATAAAACGCGTCCGCTGACTCGCGGAAAATCGCGCAAACTCAAAGAAAAACTCAGCCCGCGAGCTCAGGGCGGAACGTGTGACGCGGGTTGCGCCAATCGATCCCGTCGAGCATGTAGGCGAGCTGCGCCGGTGATATGGAAACCGTGCCGTCCGCCGGCGACGGCCATAGAAACCGGCCCTTCTCGAGCCGTTTTGCATATAGCGACATGCCGAGCCCATCATGCCAGATAATCTTGATCAGGTTGCCGTTGCGGCCGCGGAAGACATAAAGATCGCCGGCATGCGGATCCCGGCCCAACGTCTCCTGAACCTGCAGAGCGAGGCCTTGCATCCCGCGACGCATATCGGTCCGGCCGACCGCCAACCAGATCCGCACCTGGCTCGGAACCGGGATCATGAAATGCCCAGCGCCTTCACCATCGCCGCCGCCAGTGTCGGCGGCGTGGTCAGCGGTATCCGCAGCCGCACCTTGCCGGCGATCTCCAGCTCGATCACCGCTAGGGGCGCCGCCGGCACCGAAGCGGCGACAGGCTCATCGGGAACCACGACAACTTCGGCAAAGCCCGTCTCGCGGGCTCTCGCCGTGCGGCGCCATTTATAGATCAGGCTGGTTGCGACATCGTACTGACGCGCTACCGCCGCCACTGTGGACCCGGGCGCGAATGCCGCGGCCAGGATCCGGCACTGATCCTCTTCACGCCAACGACGACGACGCTCAGGCCCGGTCAATAACGTCACATGGCTCATGCTGTGCTGCTAACTACGCTCGAAAGGACGACCTTAAGAGCGCAGCTTCGCTACCGGGCCATGCTCGCGCAAGGCGGCCCTCGCCGGAGGCGTACGATCTACACGACCTAGCGCGATTTGGAGCCAACCGGCCTGGGACCTGGGCGGCCGCCTCGCCGCCTCTGGCTCTGCGCCGCAAAATCGGGCCGGTTCCGCGTCCGCATCGAATGACGCCGGTTAGAGGTGGTCTCGGAACGGGGTGCTCGGCATTTATGATCCGACCGAGCGCCAGCGAGTGATCGTCGGCGGGCTGGACGGCGGCATCATGTTAGGGGACTACGGCCTCCAGGCGCGCGAGGAATGCCGAGACCTCGGCGCCGATGTCGGCCGGTTCAGTCACCGTGGGTGACGGCCTAGCTACTCCCCGATCATCCGCGATTAATTCAAATTTGTCTGTAAATATTGACGATTGCGCGACCTTCACCTCGTAGACGGCAATGGGGTGGTTAGAGAGGGTCCTATGACAAGCGATTTTTCCGCCGCCCGAGTGCATTTAGATCGAGCGTATGACTACCTTTGTGGCGATGACCCGATGAGTCGAAGGGGACGCCAAGCCTTGGACCTGCTAATTGAGGCGGTTGCCGTCGAAGAGTTCAAGCAGCCACGCCAAAACGCGGAGGTGCTAAGGTTTCCGATTGGGCGCCGCTCCTGAGGCAATCTCCACGGCCGCCATGTAGCCTCAGGTGAGGCGCTCACCGGACGGTTGCGCCGCCACTATGAACCATGGTGAGCAAATCCTCCAGAAGGCCAAGAAGCCCGCCCCGCATGAGCCGAGGCGGGCAATAGAAAATGGGGTGCCCAAGCGCGTCCATGAAACAGCGCCGCAGGTAAAATTCAGCAGAATGTCCATCCTGGCGCCTTCAACGGCGATGCGCAGCCAGTTCTTGGGCCGGTAGGGCACGTTGTCGCGCGCATATGGCCGGGAGGAACCATCAGGCGCGACATAGGCGCGACAAAAGCCGAAGTGGCCCGTGTGGCGCGGCCACATCCAGTTATCCGTTTGGCCGCCGAAGTTGCCGATGCGGAGCGCGGGCGCATAGACGAGGCGCACGTCCTCAATTTCGAGCTTCTGGAGGAGATAGTAGGAGGCGCCGCCATAATGGGCCCCTACGTCGCAACGGTGATTGGGCTGTCCTTCACATGCGGCGATCAGGGCCTTTTTGTTCGTGGCGAGCCGCTCACAGCGGGCAAACCCGTTCAGCTTGTCTGAGAGGCTCTTGAGCATTTCGGCGGTCACATCCCGCATGTCCTCGATCACATAGATGCGGCTGCCGGGCGCCGCGGGCAATTCTTCACCCAGTTCAAGCTGTCGAGCGATCCACTGTTCGTCGACAAGGTTGGCGACATCGTCGGGCTCTACCTGTCACCGCCCAACAGGGCAATGGTTTTGAGCGTCGACGAGAAGAGCCAGATCCAGGCACTCGATCGGGAGCAACCGGTCCTGCCGATGATGCCGGGCGTGCCGGAGCGCCGGACCCATAGCTATGTCCGACACGGCACCACTCGCTGTTCGCGGCGCTCGATGTGGCGTCCGGCTTTGTGATTGGCAAATGCTACAAGCGGCACAGGGCGACCGAGTTTCTGGACTTCCTCAAGCAGATTGACGCCAATGTGCCGCCCGATCTCGATGTCCACGTCATCATGGATACCACAGAACCGCGCTGGTCAGGTTTCTGTCGCGCCGGCCTCACTACCATGTCCACTTCACGCCCACATCGGCATCCTGGATCAATCAGGTCGAACGCTGGTTCGCTGAACTGACCCGAAAGCAGCTGCGACGCGGCGTGCATACCTCAACCAGCCAGCTCGAGGCCGATATTCGCACCTTCATCGAGCGCCACAATGAGAACCCAAAGCCCTATCGATGGACCAAGTCCGCGGACGAAATTCTCTCGTCCGTCAGGTGTTTAGGCCGAGCAGACCTTATGTGGCGAACTTTAGGTTCACATGACTAGCTAGCTGAAAACTTTGCAACACATCCCTTCGCAGTTGGGCATCATCTGCTCCGGCCGATCAATTGGCGGGGTTGAGCGATCGAGGCGCTCTTGCGCTCGATCCAGCCAGTGTAAATGTAGCGATCGGCCCGGTAGGACGAGGACGAAAAGTAAATAACCTGATCGGTCGCGTCGAAGGCGGTACGGTCGATTTGCAGTACCGCAGTGCCGCTAGGCACGTCGAGTGCCTTTGCCAGTTTGGCACGCGCGGTGCCGGCCCTTATCTCCTGCCTGGCTCGCGCCAGAGTCACACCAAGTTGCCGCTCGAGAATCTCGGTGAGAGAGGTGTCGGCAAGGTCCACTTTTTCGATCTGGCGCCCTATTGCCGCAGGAAGCGAAACCGTCTCAACAGCTACGACTTCGTCGTCAATCGTTCTCACGCGCTCGATGTTTAGTACTCGTTCATCGGTTGGCACATTAAGTGCGGTTGCAACCACGGCGTCAGCGGAACGCCAGTCGACCGTCACATGCCTGGTACCCGGCCGGAAGCCACGCGCTACCGCTTCTTCCGAAAATCCTGAAAAAGTGAGCAGGTCCCGGCCGATGTGACGCTTGGCAACAAACGTCCCCTTGCCAGCGCGTCGATAAAGCAAGCCGTCACCGACAAGGGCAAGCACCGCCTGTCGCACCGTATTGCTGCTGAGTTCGTGCTGTTTCATCAACTCCATCTGAGTGGGGAGCTGATCCCCAGCATTGAAGACCCCGCTCTCGATCTGAGACCGAATGATATCCGCGAGCTGAATATGAAATGGAGTTCTACCGGGCTGAACCATGCGGTCTCCTTAAGCCGAGATCACGCCTTGGCCGAAGAGATCGCCGAATTCGCCGGTCTGGGCGTCCGAGCCATAGGTACAGCCTCGCGCAGCTTGCCGATGACGATGGAGCGGTTTGCCCCGCTGTTCTCCGCGATCTGGCGCGCGGGAGCTTCGATGGCGCGCCGCACGATATCGGGGCCGTATCTCTGGTCGGCGTTGTCGGCGGCGACCGCCTCGAGTGCCTTGGCGGCTCTGAGCAGCGCCACGCCGCCGGGCAGGATGCCCTCCTCGACCGCGGCACGGGTGGCATGAATGGCGTCGCCGACCCAATCCTTGCGTTCCTTGACCTCGACCTCCGTCGAGCCGCCGACGCGGATGACGGCGACACCCCGGCGAGCTCGGCCAGCCGCTCCTGCAGCTTCTCGCGATCCAGTCGGAGATGGTCTCCTCGATCTGCGTCTTGATCTGGGTGACACGCCTCTGGATCTGCTCCTTCTTGCCGGCGCCGTCGACGATCGTGGTGTTCTCCTTCTCGACTGTCACCCGCCTGGCGCGGCCGAGCATGTCCAGCGCGACATTCTCTAGCTTGATACCGAGATCCTCGCTCATGGCGGTGCCGCCAGTCAGGATCGCGATATCCTCCAGCATCGATTTACGGCGGTCGCCGACCTCGAGGTCCAGTGGCTTAGGCTGGCCGGTTTCATTGCGTGCGTCAGGACCGGCGGCGATCACTTCGCCCTCCTGCAGCTTTTCCTTCGCGATGTCGGGAATGGTGATGCCTCGCTGGCCGTCTTCTCGTCGGCTTCGATGCGGCGGACGAGGATGCGGTCATCCAATGAACGGAACGTCATGTCGTTCTCCTTCAGGACAAACAGATTGCAACAGGCTACCCCGATTCGGACCGACAGGGCTTGGTGCAGGGCTCGCGCGACCCTTTTTCGGCATCGCGCGCACATGCGGATTAATTTTGCTCCGTTCTCCAAGAGTGGACTGGCCTATGAAGTTCCGACCCTTATGCCCTGCTGTGTTGATTGCGCCATGGGACGCATTGACCGTTGTCTCGATGCGGACGAGACGAAGTTTCACAGGGCCTATCCTGAGCCTATGAAATACGTCTTCGGCGCGTTCAGGGCCTGCGCTCGCGGGACATGGAGCTGAGGCCGTCTCCAGCAGCAAGGCGTTGAGTTCCTCCAGGTTCTTGAAGCGCAGCCTTGGGGTGAAAAAGCGCTCGCGCCCAGCCTGACCTGGTTCTCGACCCGACCCCTCTCCCAACCCGACGCTGAAGTGCAGGCCACCGGCTCGATAAGATAGTGGCCGATCCCAATGCATGGCCAAACAGCGGTATCGACGCCCTCATGCCATGGAATTCCCAGCGCTGAATGGCCTCAGCTCCCGCTTACGCTACATGCGGCGATATGCGCTTCATCTGATTGCCACGCGGCACCCGAGGACGGACGTTGGCAGGCTTGGTGTACGTTCAATGACGCGTTCGATTTGGGCCGCTGCATCAAGTCAATCGCTCGAAGACGACGTTGATGTCAGTCATTGCAGCAAGCCGGTATGATCTGCATTCCATTACATTGATGATCCGATCCCTATTGCCCTTTAGATAATGCTCGTTTGGCTCGCATTGGATGACAGCAGGTCTGATGCACTCGTAGTCAATGGCCTTGACGAGATCGTGATCCAGTCCTTCGCAATCGATCGATAAGAAATCGATCTTATTGGCATAAGGGGCCAGTAGTTCATTGATACCGATCGCGCTCACCTCGATATGTTCTCGGATACCTCCTATACCGTCGAAGTCCCCGAAACTTTCAACGTGTGCTTTATCCACCGACGAAAGCTCATGGGCGTTTCCGATGAAGAGCGTCGCAGACGCTTGCGGAGCGGGCAAGACAACGGATCGAACGAGAACGTCTTCCGGGCGAGCAGTCCTGATCAGCGCTTCCAATTCAGGATTGGGTTCAACCAGAACACCTCGCGCGCCCCGTTGGTACATAAGAAAGGTATTTGAGGTCGAGATGGGGTGATTAGCGCCGATCTCGACATAAAACACACTGGCCCAAGATCTTTGACTCTTGCAGAGTTTTGCAGCCAGAATTCCTTCGACAATAACGTCTTCTCCGGCTTGTGCGTAACTAGCCGGCGCGAAGTGCTTTATCCGAGAGTTCGGGAGATTGAGCCTAGTGACCTCTTGGTTTATTGACTGGTTTTCGAAGTGGGACAACATAGCTCGACCTCCAATGTATTGGACAGGGGACCGCTACGACCGGTTGTCGCGACGGCCCCTGCTCATAATCCCCGCAATCAGCGTGCCACGTGCCGAATGCGGTGCTCCTTACTCAACAAGAGTGAAACACGCGCGCCCGCTGGAATGGCCGCGACACTTTTGTCGGGTTCGCGACATCAGCGCCACCGTCCGGCGACTTCCCGAGGATGTGTTGCAAAGTTTTTGGTAACCAAGCGCATTGGGCTCCGGTGTTCCTCGGAGAGTTGAGATATTCGAAGGCCGCCATTTCGACCAATCTGTGATCTTGCTTTGCATTCGCTCGCATCTGGCCTACGGACTGAGCCTACGCTGATCTTCGAGAAATGATGGCGGAGCGTGGCATTAGTGTCGATCATTCAACGATCCATCGCTGGGTCGTTCATTTCGCGCCGCTGCTGATGGAACGCTTTAACCGGCGCAAGCGCCTCGTGACCGGCAAATGGCATGCGGACGAGAACTACATCAAGGTCCGCTGGCGATGGATGGACCTCTATCGCGCCATCGACAGCGTCGGCGACACCGTCGAGTTCTGGTTCAGTGAATCCCGGGATTTGCCGGCCGCCAAGCGTAAGAGCGTTGGCACGCCATGACCGTGCTGATCGCATCGTCATCGACGCAGGCAGACCAACCGGGAAGCCATTGTTTCCTGCGATGCCACAAGTCGATTGCAGGATTGCTCCCGGCGCCGGTCGAAAGCCGACCCGCATTTGGCAAAGCCGGCCAGCTTGTCCGACGCAGCGATTTGCTCTTCGTCGCTAAGACTGCGTCGTGTGTCGGCTTTGTCGGGCCCGTGACACGAAGTTCGGTTGGGCGAACTTTTTTCTGTTTGCTAAGTAGCTGTAAGCAATCACAAATTGTTTTTTAGCTCGATCAGCCAATGTGGCACGAGTTTTGTGCCTCCTCGTTGAGGAGTGGCGGCAGCAATTGCCGCCATCATTGATGCCGGGGTCAGTCGCGATGGAGGAAGGCGATCCGCGTCAAATCGCGTACTATGGCAAGGGTACATCCTCGTCGTCCGCTGTGAATGGACAAGACGTGGTTCGCTTCGGCCCTGATGATGGCGCCTATGGCCCCTTAGGCGATTCCTTGGCGACTGCGGTCTCCGACGCCCCCAGGCCACGCAAGACACTAGCAGAGAGCGCGCTCACATTTATTTGGAGAGACGATCATGCCCAAGGTGGCATTCATTTTCGGTACTCGTCCTGAGGCGATTAAATGCGCCACAGTAATTAAGGCGATGAAGCTCGACCGCAGGTTCGAGCCCCTCGTTGTTTCCACGGGGCAGCATCGCGAGATGCTGGATATCGCTTTAGCGGAATTCGGTATTCGACCCGACATCGAACTAAGCGTCATGCAACCTCGCCAGACCTTGTCACAGGTCACATATCGAATACTGGAAAGGCTCTCCGGGCAAATAGAACAATGGGGGATCGACGCGGTAGTCGTTCATGGCGATACCGCGAGCACCCTGGCAGGAGCCCTGGCCGCCTTCCAGCACCGTATCCCCATCATCCATATCGAGGCGGGCTTGCGTAGCGGCAACATTGCATCGCCATATCCAGAGGAGGCCAATCGGCGCCTGGTCGCCCAGATAACGGATCTCCACCTGGCGCCGACGATTCGTAGCAGCGAGAACCTTCTCCGCGAAGGTGCCGCTGAGGATCGTATCACGGTCACCGGGAACACGGTCGTCGACGCCCTTCACTGGGCGGCCGAAAATGCCCCCGCCTTCGCCGAGCCAGCGCTTGCCGACCTGAAGAACGAAACGCGGCGGATCGTGGTCGCCTCAGCACATCGGCGTGAATCGTGGGGCGCACCGATGCACGAGATCGCAAAAGCTCTTGTGCAGCTATCATGTCAGGAGAACGTGCGTGTCATCATCCCATTGCACCAGAACCCGGCAGTGCGCGAAGTCATTTTGCCCTATTTAAGCAACCAGGCGAATATTACGGTGGTGGATCCTCTGCCGTACCGCAACTTCTGCAGCCTTATGCTGCGCGCGGACATCATCATCTCGGACAGCAGCGGCGCAGAGGAAGAAGGCCCTTCACTCGGCAAACCGACGCTCGTTTTAAGAGAAATCACCGAGCGGCCGGAGGCTGTCGAAGCTGGCACGGCGCGCCTTGTGGGCCGCAGCACCGCCCGCATCGTGAGTGAAGCGACCCGGCTGCTGCGCGATCCGGACGAATATTCACGGATGGCCCAGCCCGTGGACGCCTACGGCGATGGAAAGGCGACAACTCGGGTCATCGGTGCAATCGCGAGATATTTCGCTGCGCACACCGCGCGCGAGTCGCAGCTGGCCAACTGATGGGCCGCCAGATCAGCGGCGTGGCGCGGGACCGTTCGCTGCCCTCCACGCCCTCCGAAGAACACCACCATATCGAACTGACCGGACCGGGCGATGACGACAAAAGAGAGAAGGTCATGGCTAGGAGTAACAATCCGACGAGATCTCAATTTCTCCAACGCTGTGGTGTGCCTATTCCCATGAAGCCCGCCCCCGATTCCGAAATGAAGCGCCCATACCCAAGGATCAGGGATTCGTCCTCAGTTCCCGGGGCAACCGCCTCTCGGCGACCGGCCTGCAAAATGGCTTTGCCGAGGTCCGTAAACTCGCCGACTTTGATGGCGGTAAGCCGTTTAAGGCCGCACGATCACCGGTTTGCCGTGACCCGCCTCAGCCTCTGGCACCAACAGCGCGCAGACGTTCAGGCGCTGGCCACATATCTCGGCCACGCCAGTTACACCGACACGGCCTACTACCTGAGCGTGCCGCCCTCGATGGAGGCGCAGCACGAGCGAACACCGCACACCTGCTCGTAGCGCCGCTCCTGGAGTCCTATTTCCGCCGGCGCCTGACCAAGCAGCGGAACGCGACTCCCGCGACCGTGGCCAGCTATCGCGACGCCTTGCGCATGCTGATCCTTTTGCCGCCGCCCGGTTGCGGAAGAAGCCGGCGGCGTTGACGCTCGAAGAGCTTGATCGAGACCTTGTTCTCGCTTTTCTCGACGAACTCGAGGAGAAGCGGAACAATTCCGTCACCACGCGCAACGCCCGCTTGGCCGCGATCCGATCTTTCTTCCGACGTCGCTTGCCGCCGACCCGGCGTTCTTCGGCGTTGCCCAACGCGTGCTGACGATTCGCATTAAACGGACGCACATTGAGGTGACGTACCACCTCACCAAGGCCGAAGTGGACACCCTCATCGCGGCGCCCGATCCAAAGACGCCCCGTGGTCGGCGCGAGGGACAAACTGAGGGGGTTCGCCCGCCCGAGGCAAAGCATGATCCGCGTAATGGGATCCGCGTCGATCCTGCACGTAGCGCAGCCGAAGGCGTAGCGGAGGAAGGACTGGGAGACCTTTTTTGCTTGCGAGGGAGAGAAGGCAGGGCCCTCTTTCCCTCTCTGAGGCAGACAAAGTCGGCCGCGATCGCGGCCGTCACTCTTTGAATAGAAAGCAGCCGTCGTCACCGGCTAGCGCCAGGACGGCTCCCGCGGTGAATGGCAAGAAGAGCTAGCGACTTACCATCACCAACTCGTATTACCCGAGCTGGCGCACTATGCTGATTGCGGGCCGTGCTGTAAACGGGCGATATCCCAATCTGGTGTATTGATGACGGCGTTCTGGCCGCGTTGGCTCCGTGCCGAAGGCATAGAGCGGTTTCGCGAAGCGACGCGCCCATATTCTGGCAGGCCCACTAGATTCCAAGGTGGCGTCCAGTCAACCAATTCGGTTACATTGATTGGAACGAACACAGAAGATCAACGTCACTTTGGCAGGAGCAATGGCAGGACCTTTCGAAGAATGGATTTCTCACCTCGGTTTACAGCAGATCGACGATCCATAAATTGACAAGCCGGTCTATCGGAAAACCAGCTTCGGCGAACTGGAGTTAAGCGCCGAAATCGAAAAAAAGATCAGCACCAGCCTTCGCAACGCTCGCGACCGACGGAAAATCCCGCGTTCAAAGCTAGCACCCATGCTTGGGCTCAGCGACTAGGTTTATAATCGTTACGAAAACGCGGTTTCACGGCTGACCGTCGGCCGACTGCTCCACTTTTGCGAGGTGCTGAATATTTCACCGGTGGAGATCCTATACCCCGTCGTGCTGCATCTTTGCGGTGAAGACCAGGCCGAAGCGGAAACTCCTATGGCGATCGTTGAAAAGCTGGCGAATTTCGACGGGCTCACGGCTTCAAGCCATTCTGAGCTTTCTTCGTCACCTGAAGACGAAGGAGACTGATGAAGGCCGCAACGGCATCGGCCGGTATCTGGATCCCGTCTCGCCGGCGACGCACTGGTGGCCGTCGCGTCGCGACGGTGGGCATATACGAGCGTTGTTTTCCAATGCTGGTGTGGTGCAAGCTCGACAGGACTACGCAGCCATACGTGTGCGGATTTCTCTCAGATAAGGGATGGAATCGACCGCGCCGGTCTTCTCAACTGCGAGGGACGCCGCAGCACAAGCGAACCGGGTGGCCGCCTCTGGATCGCCGCAGCGCAAAAATTCAGCCAGAAAGGCACCATCAAAAGTGTCACCAGCAGCCGTCGCATCCACAAGTTGCGCTGAGTAAGCGGGTATCCGAATTCTCATATCGCCACCAGCTACAATTGCGCCTTCTTCGCCTAGGGTCAAAAGGACCGTTTTGACGCCGTGTCGAAGGAATTCGTCGCAAATGGCATCCGGATCCGATAGCCCGAGCAGGGCTTGTGCGTCCTCCATGCTCGGAAAGAGAAAGTCTATTTGTGGCAATGAAGCTGACAAGGTTTCCCACGCCGCTGCCGGCGTCCATAGACTGCGCCGCAGATTGGTATCAAAGGAAACCTTGGCACCTGCCGATCTGGCCATCTCCATCGCTGTAAACGAAGCGTCCCGGCAAGACTCGGAAATAGCCTGTGATATCCCGCTAAGATGAAGAAATGACACTCCCGCGAACATGCCTGGTGCGAGATCACTGCTTGCCAGGCGGCAGGCAGCCGAGCCGGCGCGCCGGTAGGAAAAGCTATGACCATCAGGACCATACTCTATGAAATAGATACCGGTTGGCGCGGCAGCATCACGGATGACATGCGTCGTTGCGATGCCTTCGTCGTGATACAGCGACCGGATACGCTCGCCCAGGCTGTCCTCCCCAAGGCGGGTTATCATCCCTGCTTTCGCGCCGGATCTGGCTGCGGCGACCGCGCAATTCGACACATCGCCGCCAATGCCCGGCTTGATCGTTCCGTCCCGCCGCCACGCGAACTCGAACAGGGGTTCACCCATGCAAACGATGTCAGCCTCTCCACCACCCATACCACACCTCATTGTCCGTCTCCGGTCGCCCTTCGGCTGGCGTTTAGGCCTCAGGTTCCCTCAGTTCCAGATATTCCATGCGGATGTTGACGACATCACGCGCACCGCGACTAGGTATCTTCTTAGTCAGAACCGCGATCAAAGATCCGGCCGGTCAGCCAATCTGGCCAATCGCGTTCGAAGAACGACCCAGCACTCTCGTCGAACGAACGGATTGGACGTGTTGAAACCACCATTTCGACGCCGTCCAATCGGACAATGATCTGTTCACTCCGCTGGGCGTCGCGCTCCCTCCGGAAGCGATAGTCTTCCAGCGGGCCTGTCCTCGCGAGCGGAAGCGATTCACCTTCTCGATCGCATATTGCGCGGGAACCGCGGCTCCCTCCGCCTTGGCCAATGTAATGGTCCAAAGCGGTAAGCACCGCTTCGGAAGCTAGCGCCATTTGCCGCCATTGTATTGACCGCACCGCCTCAGCAGGTCGTTTGTACCTAATGCCATTTGCGCGAATGCTTACATTGAGTCTTCGAGCTTCTGCGAGGGCCTGGCTTACCCGCTCGCCGTCGCAGATCATACCGGCCGCATCGCTCATCCGCGCCTGGATCGTGGAACGCGCCGACTTGATCGTCAGCGAGCTGTCGGGGCGCATGATCGTGAAGAGCGCCGCGATGCCCGCTTGCGCAGCTCGGGCAATGTCGACCTTCGGCGCTACTTTTGCTTTGCCGCTGGCTGCAATGTGCTCGGCCGCTCGGGTGCCAAAGACCTGCCCGGCATTAAGCGCGGCTCCGCCGGGCCGCGTCACGCCGTGCGTACCAGCGGCCTCTCCGATCGCATAGCAGCCGGCAAGGCTACTGCGCCCCCAAACGTCCACCATGATGCCGCCGTTCATGTGCTGGTTGTTGACGGCGAACTCCAACGGTTCCTTGGTTATGTCTATCTTGTAGCGACGATAGAGTTCGATCGCGAGCGGGTTCATGTGCTTCAACCGCTCGATTGGCAAATGTTGACCCGCGCCGGCATTGCCGAGATAGGAACTCACGTCGTCGTCCAACCGTTCGAGGGAGAACGGCAGATCGCCGGGCATGGGCAGCGGATTCCGGTTGAAGTCCATGAACACGCGCCGCCCCGCTGCGGACTCGCGATAGATCGCAACATCTATGAGACTCGAGCTGAAATCGAGCATCCGCGTGGCATGAAAAGGCCATTGATATCCCTTGCGGAACAGGTTGGAGGCCATCTCCTGTGTGCTGCGATAATACTGGGCAAGGAAGTGGTGCTCATTGCCCTCCGCGTCAATCGAATAGACATGCGGAATCGCCTGGACATAGGTGCCGGACAGATTCCAGGGAAAACCCTCCCGGCGCGTGCCTATACCGAACTGGCTCTCCGTAAGGTTGACCAATTCGATACCAGCTTCGAGCGCAAGGCCGAGCGACCCGAAGCAGCCGTTGGGATAGACACTATCACGATAAAGTTCGCCGGGACCGCCCGCGGCAAGCACAAGGACCGAGCACTCGAACAGGGCAAGGCCGAAGGGGTTTGTTGTTGTTCGGTCGTTGGGGCGCATCGTAAGAATGCCGGCGACGTGCCGATCCGTCCCCTCCCCGCAGGTGAGGATTTTGGCAGCCGTAGTGTGGTTATAGAACGGAACATCAAGACGGATCGCCTCTTCGGCAAGCACCTTGACCATCAGACGTGACGTGCGTGGACCGCAACTGGTGGCACGACCCACCTCGTCGTGGTCGGTCTTGTATCTGAGAGTGCCGCCCAGCGCGTCCTGAGGCAGTGGAAGGCCAAGAAACTGTAGCGAGGCCATCATGCGAGACGAGCCCACGGCCTCCACATAGGCAATATCCTCATCCATCGCGCCGCCGGCGCGTATTGCTCGCGCCATCGCCTTGTAGTTATCTCCCTGATCCGCACTGTTGGCCGTATGCAGCGTCTGCTTGTCAGAGCCGGAGCAGGCCGACGTTCCACCCCAAGCGCTTTGACTGACGATAACCACCTCTTTCCCACGCCGCCTTAATTCCACCGCCGCACGCAGCCCCGCCGCACCGGAACCGACCACTACACAACCGCATCGATAGACCGGGACTTGAAGGTCGCCGTGGACCATTGTACCGGACGGAGCCGTCTCCGACCGTAGTCGCGGCATATCGACATCGGTCATGGCGTCGAGAATGTGCTGCGGGACGTCAATCGTCATAAGACTGCTAAGATCCTTGTGTCATCAGGGAGCGCATTTTTGCCAGTGATTCATCACCATGAAATGCCAACCGGATGTGTCAGCACGAATTTGGCCGATCAGTGCGTGCATGCGCGGGATATCTTGGCCGACGAGAACAGCCGGAAATCGTAACATTCGCCCCATTTCCCTGCTCACTTCGTGGCGGCGGATCATGAGTGCACCTATTGAATGTTGTTGCGTGCGCGGGGGCGCGCGTCGTTGCGTTCATGCTCGAAAAGAGCCGGCGGAAGCGGGGCACGATTGCGTATTATGTCGGATCCCTTCTCGCCCACCATGATCGTCGGAGCATTGGTGTTGCAGGACGGCACCCGCGGCATGACTGAGGAGTCGCAAACGCGTAATCCCTCCAGCCCATGGACCTTGAGATCGAGCCCGACGACGGCCATGGAATCGAAACCCATCTTGCACGTGCCGACCGGGTGGTGATCGGTCTTGGCATTGGCGCACCCGTAAATGAACAAGTCTTCGTCCGTCACGGCCTTTGGTCCAGGCAGGCGCTCGGCCATCACGAAAGGTTCCAGGGCGGCCTGCTGCATGATCTCCCGGGCGATCTTCAGGCCCTCAATCGACATTTTCCGGTCGTGCGGGTCTTCCCAATAGTTGGGGTCGATCAGCGGGGCCGCCGAAGGATCGGCGGAAGAAAGTCTAACCGTGCCGCGAGAGCGCGGGTGCAGATAGGCGGAGTTCAGCGTCACACCGGCGCTCTTCAGCCGCTCGACTCCCGCCTCGATCCCGGAGCCGAGGCCGAGGTGGAACTGGACGTCGGGCGAGCGGGCCTCGGGGTCCGCATACCAAAAACCGCCCGTCTCGAAGAGCGAGGAGGCGACCGGACCAGTGCGGAAGAGTACGTACTGGATACCGGCCCAGAGGGTGCGGTGCAGCTTCGCCACGTTGTCATAGGTGTGGTCGCCGGTGCATTCGCAAATGACGAACAGGTCGAGATGGTCCTGCATGTTCGAGCCAACCCCCGGTAGGTCGTGTTTCACCTGAACTCCGACAGATTTAAGATGATCGATCGGGCCGATGCCCGACTGCAGGAGTAACTTAGGCGACCCTATGGCGCCGGAGGAGACGAGTACTTCGCGTTCCGCCCGGATCGCTTCGATGCCCTTCGCAGTCACGACCTCCACGCCCACGGCGCGGGTGCCTTCCAGCACGATGCGGGCGACGCGAGCGCCGGTGCGGATCGAAAGGTTTCTCCGACCCTTGATCGGCGACAGATAGGCCATTGAGACGGAGGAGCGACGGCGATTGCGTTGCGTAAGCTGGTAGAAGCCGACGCCGGCCTGCTGGCGACCGTTGAAGTCGTGGTTGTAGGGAATGCCGAGTTCCTGGCCGGCGCGGATATACGCGTCGCAGATCGGGAGATTCGAGACTGGCATGGAGACGCCGAGCGGCCCACCATAGGAATGGTAGTCGTCGGCAAAACGCTGGTTGTCCTCAGCGCGCTTAAAATAGGGCAGGATTTCCCGATAGCTCCAGCCTTCGCAGCCGTCGTCTGTAGCCCAGAGATCGTAGTCGGCTGCATTGCCGCGCGTATAGAGCTGTGCATTGATTGAAGAACCTCCGCCGATCACCTTCGCCTGCGTATAGCGCAGCACTTGGCCTTTCATGTGCTTCTGCGGCACGGTTTCCCAGCCCCAACTCGCCACGCCCTTGGTCATCTTGGCGAAGCCCGCCGGCATGTGGAACAGCGGGTTCCAATCTCGGCCGCCAGCCTCCAGCAACAACACGCGCACGGCCGGATCTTCAGAAAGCCGGTTCGCGAGCACGCAGCCGGCAGGCCCGGCTCCGGTGATGATGTAGTCGAAGCCCATTCTGTTGCTCCCTTCAGAGGCGTGGAATTGAAGAGCCCCCGTCGGCTTCGATGATCGTTCCCGTCGCAAAACCCAAATCGCCGGAAGCGAGTGCCGTGCAGATTTTGCCGAGGTCTGCTGCTTCTTCCCCCCGCTCGATGCCGGGCCGCACCTCAAATACTGATACTCCCGTATCCATGATATGAAATGCCACCCCCTGGTAGAATGCCGCCAGCTCGGCCTTGCTGATGCAATAGTCCGCGCGTTCGGGCGAACTTACCTCGGGTGAGACCGACGTGATGTTGATGATGGACCTGGGTACATCCGCCGCGCTCCTCACGAGCATTGCCTTGACCACAGCAAGCGTAAAGAACACCGTTCCCCTTAGGTCCATCGCGATCGTCTTATCGAAGTCCGCCGGCACCAGGTCGAGGAAGTCACCTGGTACGACTGCCATGGAGGCATTGCTAACAAGGCAATCGACACGACCAAATCGCGAAAGGACGCCCGTTACCGTTTCTTCATGTCGGGAAACATCAGCGATATCGGACTGCAGATAGGCGGCTGCCACGCCATAGGATTCTAGTTTTGCGACAGCATCCTGCCCGTTGTCGGGACTCGCGACCCCAGTGATCGCCACATTGTATCCCGCTTTTGCAAAGGCGGTCGCAATTCCGAGATCGATGCCGTGGCTGCCAGTGACGACGGCGACGGGCCGTGTGGTCGTCTTCATTCGGCGAGGTCCCGGTCGGTGCGTTGGCCAGGCCAATTTTCCTGTCGCGGCATCCACCAATTGGTGCGGCCTCCGATGTGCATGTTGAGTGTTTTTGTTTCGGTGTAGTCCTCGACCGCGCGGCGTCCGAGTTCGCGACCGAGCCCGGATTGCTTGTAGCCACCGAACGGGAGCTCGGAGGCGCCATCCATGAAGGTGTTCATCCACACCGTTCCTACCCGCAAGCTGCGCCCGAATGTCAGGCACGTATCGAAATCGCGGCTCCACACACTGGCGGAAAGGCCGTAATCGATGGAATTGGCGATCTCGACGGCTTCCGCCGCCGTTTCAAAGGTGAGAACTGAAAGTACGGGGCCGAAGACCTCCTCACGTGCGATTTCCATATCCGGCATGACCGCCTCGAGGATTGTTGGCGACATAAAATGCCCCATCCCGAGATCGAGTTGATCGCCCCCGTGAACAACCTTCGCGCCGCTATTCTTTGCACTGGCGACGTAGCCCGCGATCTTCTCCAAATGCTGAGGCGTAATGATCGCGCCGACCTGCGTCGCTGGGTCCAGCGGATCGCCAACCTTCACGTATTTCGCAAGCTCTGCAACACGCTTGACCACATCCGACGCGATGCTCTTATGGAGGATTAGCCGCGAGCCGGCGTTGCAGCATTCGCCCGCATTGAAATAAGCGCCGAAGACGGCGGCGTCGATGAAGGAGTCGAGGTCCGCATCCGGGAATACGATCTGCGGATTCTTGCCGCCGAGTTCCAATGACACCTTTTTGAGGGTCTGCGCTGCATTCGTCATGGTGAGCTTTCCGACGCCGGTCGAGCCGGTGAACGAAACCATGTCGACCGCAGGATGGGACGTCATGATCGCGCCGACTTCGGGACCCGTGCCGGTGACGATGTTCACGACGCTGTCCGGAACGCCCGCTTCCTCAAGGATCTCGCCGAGAACGAGCGTCGAACCCGATGTCAGCTCTGAGGGCTTAACGACGCATGTACAGCCGGCGGCCAGCGCAAAGGGCAGTTTCTGGCTTAGGATCAGGAATGGAAAGTTCCACGGCGTTATGATGGACACGACGCCGATCCCCTCGCGCAGAACGACGCCTAGTGTGTTCTGCCCAAGCGAATTGTAGCTCTCGCCGTGCAGGTCGCGGGCAAGCGCAGCGGCATAGCGCCAGATGTCGACAGCGCCGGCGATCTCGCCGCGCACCTGAGTTATTGGCTTGCCGCCCTCGATGCAGTCGAGATAGGCGAGGTCTTCGGCGCGGGCCTCGATGAGATCGGCGGCCTTCAGCAGAACCCGCGAGCGCTGCGACGCCGTCGTGTGCGGCCACCGGCCGTGGTCGAATGCCTTTCGCGCCGAGGCGATGGCGCGCTCGGCATCCATCCTTGTCGCCGCCTGGTAGCGGCTCACGACGATGCCGTGGCTCGGCGCGTTCCGGTCGATCGTCCGGCCTTCTGCGCCGGCCGTCCATCTGCCGTCGATCAGCATCTCGAAGCCGCGCACGGGCGCGTCGGCAAGCGCTGTTGGCCTGATCTCTAACGTCATCACCATTCTCCCTTGAAGACCGCCGCGCGCTTCTGCGAGAAGGCGGCGACGCCTTCCTTGAGATCCCCAGTCTTGGCGGCCAGAATCGAGCCGAGCGCTTCGACCGCCGAACCATTGTCCTCGCCATTCGCGACGGCGATCATTAGCTTCGATATCTCGACGGCCGCCGGTCCCCGCGTCGCGACCCGCGCCGCGTAGGCCTTCGCCTCGATGACGGCAGCGCCGCTGTCCACGACGGCGTCGACCAGTCCGTACTTGAGGGCTTCCTCGGCGGAGAACGTCTCACCTCCCAGGACCATGCGGCGAACTCCCGGTATCATGCCGAGCCCGGTCTCCGGCAGGCCGATGCGGATATTTTGTTCCGCGATGCGGAAGTCGGCTGCGGCCGCGAGTTCCAGGCCGCCGCCGAGCGCGTGGCCGTTGAGTGCGGCGATCACCGGCATGCGCAGGGTCGCCAGACGCTCGAAGACGCGATGGCCGAAGCGGACCCAGGCATGGCCGAACTCGTTCGCCTGCATGGCGCCCCAAGCTTTGATGTCGCCACCGGCGCTGAAGGCTCTGCCTTCGCCGGTAAGCACCACCGCGCGGACATCGATCATCGCCTCGACCTCGTCGCAGATGGCGGCCAATGCCTTCAGCATGTCAATATCGACGGCGTTGAGCTTCTCGGGTCGAGCGATCGTGACGGATGCGACCGCGCCTTCGGCGGCAAGCCTCATGTGCGCGTCAGCCATTACATGCCCCCGCCAAGCTACGGGCCGGCTTCACGGCAAGCGACAGGCCGATCGGCCTGTCGACGAAGAGCGCGCCGTCCATGACTTTTAGGGTGTCGGACACGATCAGCGGGAACTCCGACTGTTCAAGAATGCCGGTGTTGAGATCGATGCCCGGCGCAATTTCAGTCAGCACGACGCCGTCCGGCGTCAGTCTCATCACGCCGCGCTCGGTGACATAGGTGATATCCTGGCGCTGTTCGATGGCTCGCCTGCCCGAAAAGGTGACGTGCTCGACCTCTTTGACGAGCTTCCTAAGCTTGCCCTCCTTCTCTACAACGACCTTGCCGTCCTCGACAGCGAGCTTGGCGCCGGCATTGAACATGCCGGAGAAGACGATCTTCCTCGCCCTTGCCGTAATGTCGACGAAGCCGCCGGCGCCCGCCGTGATATGAGGGCGGAACGAGAGCTTTGACACGTTGACGGAGCCGTCGCGGCCTATCTCTAGGAATGACAGCAGCGAGGCGTCGAAACCTGCCCCTTGGAAATATGTAAACTGGTAGGGCGAGGGCATGAAGGCGTCGGCATTCGCGGCGCAGCCAAAGGCGAAGTCAAGCAGCGGCACGCCCCCGACCGCCCCCTGTTCGATGACCCAAGTGACCGCGCCGTGCAGCCCTTCCTCCAGGAGAATGCGTGGGACATTGGCCGAAATCCCGAAGCCGAGATTGACGGCGCTGCCCGCCTCGAGTTCCTGCGCGACGCGCCGCGCGATTATCTTCTGGATGTTGAACTCCGGCACGCGAAAACTTTCGAGCGGCCGAAAAATCTCACCCGAGATTGCAGGGTCGTAGAGCGTCTGCGTTGTCTGTTTCTGGTCGGGATCGACGACGACGTAGTCGACGAGAATTCCGGGCACTCGCACGTCATGCGGCCTCATCGATCCGTCCTTGGTGATGCGCTTCACCTGGGCGATGACGATGCCGCCATTGTTGTGGGCCGCGAGCGCTTGGTCGAGGCCGCCGAGATAGGCGCCTTCGTGTTCGTAGGTCAAATTGCCGCGCTCGTCCGCCGTCGTGGCACGGATGATCGCTACCTGCGGCGCGATCGCCTCGAAGTAGAGGTACTCCTCACCGTAGAATTGGATTTTGCTCACCACGGGCCGGGCTTCCGCGGCCGCATTCATCGCGCAGCCCTGGCGGTTCGGGTCGGCGAAGGTGTCGAGCCCGATCTTGGTGATAACGCCCGGGCGCTTCGCGGCCGCTTCGCGGTGCATGTCGAAGAGCACTCCGGAAGGGATGTTGTACGCCGCCACGTCGTTGCTTGCGATCATTTGCCAAATGAGGGGCGGCTCGGCGGTGGAAGGACCTGAAGGGTAGGAGCCGCCGATGATGGTCTTCAAGAGGCCTTTTTGGGCTATGTAATCGACGCCGTTGATGCCGCTCATGTCGCCCGCGGCAATCGGGTGGAGCGTGGTCAGGTCGCGCGGATGCCCGGCGGCCTCGAAGCGTTCGCCGATCGCCTTCAGCATCAGGTCCGGGCAACCGAGCCCGCTCGAGGACGAGACCGACACGACAGCGCCATCCGGAATGAGGGCGGCGGCTTGGGCGGGGGTGATGTGCTTGCTCATTGCGGGATGCTCAAAGTCCTGGTTCGACGCGCATATGTCTTGGCGCGCCCAACACTGGAACTGACGACTGATACGACCTGCCTCGGCTTCCCCGCATACCAGTGACCCATTCGCGCGCGATCATGCTCGCACCGATCAATGCCCATCGAACCGTCATCCTAACTTCCCCTCTGGTTTGCTCTGGCCAGTTCCACAACTCTGGCGGACGACCAGCCTGACCGCCGCAATGATGTTCTCCGCATCTGCTTTTCCCGCATTGATCTGCTTCAGAAGGAGGTGTGCGGCGCGCCTGCCCATAGCTTGCGGATCGACCGAGATCGTCGTCAGGGCCGGAACCGCCGTTTTCGCCTCGATAACGTCGTCGAAACCTACCACCGCGAAGTCCCGCCCCGGTTCCATGCGCCGAGCGCGCAATCCATCACACACGCCAAACGCCACCGCGTCATTGAAGCAGACGGCCCCGGTCGGTCGATCGCTGATGGTCATCGCACGTCCGATGGCTTCCACGCCACCTGCTCTCGAGGGAATGGACGGAACAACTAACTCCTCATCGAACTTAAGACCACTTTCGTCCATCGCTTTGCGGTAACCAGACCGTCGCTCGGCAAACACAGCCGTATCTGGAAAGCCTCCCAAAAAAGCGATCCGGCTATGCCCTAGCGACACCAAATGCTTGACCGCCATCGCCACGCCGCCAACGTTATCAGACACAATCGACGACATTCTCGCGCCGGGCAGGCTGCGGACTACCACAACCACCGGGATTCCTGACGCCACGAGCGGCTTGAAGTCTGCTGCATCGGTGGCGCGGGCCGGCGAAACGATAAGCCCCGAAATTCCATGCTCACGCATCGAGGCAACCACCTCTCGCTGCCGGTCGGTATTTTCACTCGTATTTGAGAGGAACTGGACGAAGCCCGCCGACTGGACGACCGTGTCGACCCCTACGGCCAACTCTGCAAAGAAGCTGTTTGTAAGATCGTTCACCACGACACCGATGATGCCCGATCTGGCGCTCGCCTGTCGAAGGTTTGCGGCACCCCGGTTGTAGACATACCCCAACTCGCGCATTGTCGCGTTGACCTTGGAACGCGTCGCTTCCTTCACCAGAGGCGAGCCCTGCAAGACCAACGAAACCGTGGACTTGGAAACGCCTGCGGCTTTGGCGATGTCGATGACAGTCAGTCTCGCCTTTGACATCGCAACCTCGGTCTTCTCAAATTAGGCTTCAAACAATTGGAACGTTCCTAGCTTGTCAAGCGGAATTTTATGTAATGGGAGCGCCTGTCACCCGCCGCTTTTGTCATTGCGCCCCGATGGTGTGCCATAAAGCCCCATATTTGCAGTCCTTTGGGTAGACCTAGCTTGAAGCGGTGCAGATCTGGGCCCGATGGGTGAGGGAAAATAGTTGTTGCAATTTAGAACGTTCCAATTTATTGAGTTAATCCGTGCGATCACGCCGGTCACGCGCGGCGTCCACAAACACCGGAGCGGTGTCGATCCATCGCTTGATCGTAGTCGGTGGAGGAGGTGGTCCATTCGAAGCCGGCACGGCCGGCGGCGAGGATATCAAGCCAAACAAACTGAACAGGGAGTGAATGGATGATACGCAACGTCATGAAGTCGGCCGTCCTCGCAGCGGCCACAGCGATGTTCGCCGCGGGTTCGGCCAACGCGGAGCAGGTCGTGCTAAAATTCTGGGACAACCAGCGGGCCGAATCCGATTTCAATCAGAATCAGCAGAACGCCTTGAAGCGCTTCGAGAAGGAAAACCCCGAAATCAAAGTAGAGCTTACCACAATACCATATTCGGAGTACCAACAGCGCTTGTTGACGGCGGTACAGGGCGGTAATGCGCCTGATGTAGCCACCCTGGATCAAATCTGGATGGGCGCCTTTGCTCAAGCCGGCGCAATTACGGCTCTCGACGACCAAGTCAAGACTTCCGGTCTTACGGGCGACACTTTCTTCAAAGGAGCCTGGGACTCGAACGTTTCTGACGGCAAGCTCTGGGGAATCCCCATCAACGTGGACGTTTGGTCCTTCACTTACTACAACACGGCACTCCTCAAAGAGGCTGGCGTTGATCCTGCCTCGCTAAAGACCTTCGAGGGATTGAAGGCAGCGGCGCCGAAGCTTACGGACAAGTCCAAGGGCCGCTACGGCATTGGCTTGTTCGGCCACAAGGGGGAAGACACGGTCGTCGTTCTCGATACTTTCATCTTCTCCAATGGCGGTAAAGTCTTGGATGAGAAGGGCAAATGCGCGCTCACCAGCCCTGAAGCGGTCGGGGCATTGAGTTACCTGCAGTCACTGGTGCCATATGCGCCGCAGGGCATCATGAACGCCAGTTCCGCAACGATGCGCGAACTTTTTCTAAACGGATCTCTTGCAACGGAGTTCTGGCCCGCGCTGGAGCAGCCGACTCTGCAGAAGTCCAAACTTGACTGGGATTTCGTTGTAGGGAATGCGCCCGAAGGTAAGACGGCGATTGGCACGTATGGTGGGTGGAACCTTGCCATCTTTGAAGCTTCCCAGCACAAGGAAGCCGCTTGGAAACTCATCCAGTTCCTAACCCGCGAAGACGTGAACGGCGATGTTGTCGAACTTGTCCCGGCAAACATGAAGGCCGCAAAAAGCTTTTTGGCGGCAAACCGCAAAGGTGCGGATCTCATCATCCCTCATCTCGAGAATGCCTCACCCCGGCCGTTGTCACCTCGCTATCTCGAAGTCGCCGACATCGAGGTGACTCTAGCGCAGGATGTATTTTCCGGAATGGATCCGCAGAAGGCAGCCGGCAAGGCCTGCACTGCTATCGACGCCCTTAACTAGTCACCAGGACTAAGCCGGGCTCGGGCTTTGCCCCGAGCCCGGCCCTCTCTATCGGGAAATGACACAATGTCCCATCGTGAACGCTGGATGGCCTGGATTTTCGTAGCTCCGGCGCTGCTGCTGGTCGGCGCACTTATGTATTACCCGATGATCGGCACCATAATTGAAAGCCTTTATTCGACCTCGTTCATCAACCCGGTGCCGAAGTTCCAGGGGCTTGCAGCGTATTACAAGATCTTGGCCGATCCGATCTTCGGCCAAGTAGTGTGGAACTCCCTCATTTGGACTGTCTTTGTGGTAGCACTGCAGAATGTGTTCGGCTTGCTGGTCGCACTGCTGCTCAATCAGCAGATGCCTGGCCAGGGACTTATGCGGTCGTTGGTGCTTTTGCCTTGGGTCCTCCCCGGCGTAGTGGCCGCCATCCTTTGGCGATTCATGTATGACCCGCAACTCGGTTTGGTGAACTCGTTACTTATTAGCCTGGGACTGATCGACCACGGTACCGCTTGGCTGGCGGAAACGTCGACAGCCATGGGCTCGATCATTATGGCGGCCGTATGGAAAGGGTTCCCCTTCTCGGCGATCGTCTACTTAGCGGCCCTGCAGACGGTCGACCAAGAGCAGGTCGAGGCCGCCAAGATAGACGGAGCGGGAGCGACTAGGCGCCTGTTTGACGTTGTGCTCCCCGGAATCAAAGACGTGATCGCCATCAATCTCCTCCTTACCACTATCCTCACTTTCAATTACTTCGACATAATCTGGGTGATGACAAACGGTGGCCCACAGAATGCCACAGCCATCTTCCCAACCCAGATCTACGAACTCGGTTTCGGACAATTTCGCTTTGGCGAAGCCGCTGTATATGGCGTTTTTTCAATCTTGGTCCTGGCGCTGCTGATAATGGTCTATTTCGGCGTTTTGTCGCGCGGCCGGCATAGGGGGAAGGCGTCATGAACACCCGTTCCCACAGGAGCCGCCAAGCCGCACTGCTGGCCCTCAACGTCGTATTGGCGCTGATAATCCTGGTGCCCTTCTTTTGGATGGTTTCAGTGTCGTTGAAGCCGGCGGCCGAGCCTTTTTCCATTCCCGCCAGGCTGTGGCCGGAGAACCCGACCTTCGACAACTACATCACTGCATTCCGGCCGGAGTTCCGAACCTATTTTATGAATTCGGTCATCGTTTCACTGTCCACCGTCATCATCACCGTTTCGTTAGCCCTGCTGGCCGCCTATGCATTTACGCGCACCCACGTCCGCCTACTTATCATCGCCATGACGCTGGTGATCGTCACGCAGATGTTCCCGGCCAGCGCCATCATCATCCCGATCTACAAGATGATGAAGGGGGCCAACCTACTCAACACATATACGTCGTTGATCCTCGCCTACGTCACCGTAACCTTGCCGGTGGCGATCTGGATGCTGCGTGGCTTCATGGCCAATTTGCCGCTGACACTCGAAGAAGCGGCGGCGATCGATGGGGCCGGGCCGTTCAGAACGTTTTTCGAGATAATCGTGCCGCTTTGCCGGCCGGGGATAGTCGCCACTGCAGTCTTTGTGCTTATCGTCACCTGGCAGGAGTTCCTCTTTGCGCTCTCCTTTACCTCGACCAAGGAGATGCGCACGCTGCCAGTTGGAGTGAATGACTTTATCGGCCAGTACGGCATCCGCTACGGAGAGCTCATGGCCTCATCCGTGATGATCTCCATGCCCGTGGTCGCTGTCTTCTTCTTTCTGCAACGACAGTTCGTAGCAGGCCTGACGGCCGGCGCGGTGAAGGGCTGACGTGTCGGATATCATGCTCTTGGATATTCCTGAGCCCAGCATCGCGTTGCTGACGTGGGACTGGCTGGAGAAGCTGAACGTAGTGCCCTCTGATCCAGACGTGCATGTGCATATTCTCACCGGTACTGACGTTGGCGCCTTAGCACTTGGCACCGACATCGCCGGCTACATGGGCCGACCTGAGCGGGAGTTCATGGAGTTTCAGTTTGCTCGATGCGGGCTGAACGACCGTCGGAGGCGTTCCCAAAACCGACCATCGCCGTCAACGATTTATCGTGACAAATACTCCACAGCTATGACTGCTGTCCGTAGCATCGTCCACGAAGGGATATGATCTTGGCCTCCGTAACGTTGTCATCCGTATCTAAATTTTGGGGCTCCTTTGTCGCCGTGGAAAAGATCTCGCTCGCCATGGCCGATGGCGAGTTCATCGTGTTGCTCGGGCCCTCTGGCTGTGGCAAGTCCACCACAATGCGCATGATCGCCGGGCTCGACGACCCGAGCGCTGGCGAGATTCGCATAGACGATCGTGTGGTCAACGATTTGCCCCCGGGTAAACGCGACCTCGCCATGGTGTTCCAGAACTATGGCCTCTATCCGCATATGACCGTGGCGGACAATATTGGTTATCCGCTCAAAGTCGCAGGTGTGAACCGTGAGGAACGCGAGCGCCAGGTACGCGCCGCCGCCGAGCGCGTCGAACTCGGCGGGCTTCTAGAGCGCAAACCCGGTCAACTGTCCGGCGGGCAAAGACAGCGCGTGGCGCTCGGTCGTGCCATCGTACGCACGCCCAAACTGTTTTTGATGGACGAACCTCTGTCCAATCTCGACGCCAAGCTGCGCGTCTATATGCGCGCGGAATTGAAGCACCTGCAGCGCGACCTCGGTACCACTACGATCTATGTGACGCACGACCAGGTCGAAGCGATGACGCTGGCTGACCGTGTCGCCGTGATGGCGAACGGCAAACTACAGCAGGTCGGCACACCCCTCGACATCTACAACACGCCGGCAAACGTCTTTGTTGCCGGCTTCCTCGGCAATCCACCCATGAACCTGCTTCCGATAGCAATTGCCGACGGACGGGTGCAGGACTCCGAGTTGACGCTTGCGGCTCCGGCCGGCGTGAACGGCGCGATCACCGTCGGCCAGCGACCCGAAGATATGCGGCTCAGCGAAACAGACGCGGGTAATATGGCCGGCGAGGTTTATACCACCGAACTATTGGGCGACAGCACGCTGGTTACCGTAAAGGTCGGCAAAAACTTGGTCGCCGTGAAGACCGACAAAAATACCAAGGTGCACATGGGAAAAAACGTCGGCATCCGCTTCGATCCGAAACATCTGCATTTCTTCGACACGACCAGCGGCACGCGGGTCGCGTTCGACGCAAGTAGGTGAGGCTAGTCAATATCTCATGCAGCGTGACACCTACAAAGTTGAATTCACAGTCGAGCCTTGAGGTAAGATAATGAACGCCGAATTGCGTTGGGGGATTCTAGCGACCGGCTGGATTGCTGATCTCTTTGTCCAGGATTTGCAGCTTGCCGGTCATCGTGTCTCGGCTGTCGGCTCTCGAACACAGGCAGGAGCCGACAAGTTCGCCAATCGTTTCAGTATTCCCAACGCGCACGCCAGCTACAAGGACCTTTTGTCGGACCCGGAGGTCGATATTATCTATGTGGCTACACCCCATCCGATGCACGCCGACAACGCGCTTAAGGCGCTGACCGCCGGCAAGCACGTGCTTATCGAAAAGCCATTCACGATCAATGCACGGGAAGCGCGCAATGTCGTTGATTTCGCCTCTGCGAAAAACCTGGTCGTGATGGAGGCGATGTGGACGCGCTTCCTTCCTCATATGGTGCGCATCCGGGAGATCATCGCATCAGGAGTGCTTGGAAAGATCTATTCGGTGATCGCCGATCATACTCGTGACCTTCCTGGCGATCCCAATCATCGGCTCAACGCTCTGGAACTCGGCGGAGGCGCCCTGCTTGATCTCGCCATTTACCCCATTTCGTTCGCCTTTGACGTGCTCGGAGAGCCTGAACACATCGTTTCGATGGCTCGGATTAAGGAGACAGGAGTGGACGCTGAGGTAGCAACTATCTTCCAACACGCCGGCGGGGCTTTGTCTACCACCATCTCCAGTCTCGACAACACCGGACCCAATGTTGCATCGATCCTCGGCACCGAGGGGAGAGTTGAGATTGCATCTACCTGGTATTCGCCAACTTCATTTCGCCACATCGACAAGAATGACAGGGTGATAGAAGAGTATTCGTCGTCGGTAGCAGGACGTGGCATGCAATATGAAGCTGCCGAAATGGAGAGGCTTGTGACGGCTGGAAAATTGTCCGGTGAGATCATGCCTGCTAACGAGACCGTGTCGATAATGCAATCACTTGATACGATCAGGGCGCAAATCGGACTGCGCTATCCGAACGAATAGAGCATTTTAGTTGATTTCGGTCGAGAAGTGCTGGAGCGGATGCCGCGACGACGGCCGCGGACCGCACCTTGGCTTGGGCTGGTAGACCTCCGGCGGCTTTATTACTTGATTACTTGAGCAAGCCCTTGATCCTAAAGTCAGGGTCTATCAGCGAACTGGCCGCAACCACAGTTCCGCGCTCGATGAGCTTCTCGAGAACACTCATGTCCCTCGCGACCGTGTTCCCCTGTCCTATTGCGGCGGCCGCTGAGACCCGGGCATCTTGATCGCACTGAAAGACGATGCGGACCCCACCGGAGGCTGCGCGGTGATGTATATCCCGGGTTAGATCGAACTGCCCTGCGACCTGCAGAGTCAGATCGAACTGATCCGACCAAAACCACGGGACTTTCTGGTACTCTCCACTGGCACCGAGCATGGCTGCTGCGGCATGGGCACCCTGGTCCTGTGCGGCCTTCCAGCTTTCAAGTCGCATACGGGCTCCTCGCCACTCGAAATTGCAGCAGTCGCCTGCGGCGAAGATATTGGGTTCGGAGGTTCGGAATGCGCTGTCGACAACAATCCCGTTATCCACGAGCAGACCGGCCTTTTCGGCGAGCTCGGTATTAGGGATCGCCCCGACGCCAGCGATAACGGCGTCGAACTCCAGTTCAATCCCGTTGGCCAGCACAATGCGGTTCGTTCCAGCCTCGGTGACGACAGTACCAGTCAGAATCTTGACCCCTGCGGTTTCGTGCCGCGCGTGAACGATTTGGGCGATCGCCCCGGGCACGGCGCGTCCGAGAATGCGCGGTGCGGTCTCGATCACCGTAACCTCGGCACCTGCCTGCCGCGCAGTCGCGGCGAGTTCAAGGCCAATGAATCCGCCACCAATGACCCCGATGCGCGCATTGCTGCTGAACTCCAGCATAATGCGCCGCGCCTGCACATCGGTTCGTAGTGTGAGACAGCCTTCAAGGCCAGGAAACAATCTGGCACGGGCTCCCGTCGCAAGGAGCAACTGATCATACGTCAAGAGCGTGCCATCGGCGAGGTGAATCTCCCGCCTCTCAGGCACCAGAGACTCGACCAGCGCACCACGTCGGAGTTCGATCCCTGCTCCGGGATAGGCATCTTCGGCACGAATGGCCTTGGGATTGGCTAGCATCGTCTTGGATAACGGCGGTCGTTCATATGGCAGAGCTTTCTCTGCAGTCAGCAACGTTACCGACCCTTGAAAACCAAGTTCCCGCAACGTGAATGCGGCGCGGACACCGCATTCTCCGGCGCCGACAATAGCTATCTCTGCCATGCGGTCCTTCACTTCAGCTCTTGAGAACGACTTTGTTGTCTGGCGCAAACTGTTCGTTCAATGGAACCAGAGCAGCGCCAATCGCGCGGGCGTTAAACCCGATCGAGCCCACACGGAACTCAGGAATGATGATGCCCTCCAGATCGTAGCCTGCCACTCGTTCCCGGACGCTCACGATGAGACGATCGAGGAGAGGTCGCAAGAGGACGCCGTCAACAACGACACTATCGGCTTCGATGAAGCTCGTGCCAGAGATGGCCGCAAAAGCAAGTGCATCCGCCGCCAGATCGCACCACTCATCGAAACAGGCAAGTGCCGGTTCATCAAGCTTGGCGACGGATCCACCATCTTCACGGAACGTCTTCATTGGCAATTTGTGCTGCGCCGCAAGGACCTCCAACCGATTGAGGGAGGCGGCTTGACTCAACCGCGCGGGCGCTGGACTCCTATTGTGCGATCCAAGTTTAAGAGGGATTGCACCCACCGCGCCCGCGTTGCCGGTGTGGCCGGTAATTAGATTGCCCTCCAAAACAACACTGCCGCCAATCAAGGTGCTGATGTAAAAGTATACGATTGACCGATTCCGGTTCTCTCTCCGGAAATCAATCTCAGCCAAGCAAGCAGCGTCAGCGTCATTGAGCACCACGGCGCTCAAGCCGGAGGTTTCTTCGACCCTGGCGACCATGTCGGCCTCCCGCCAGCGTGGGGATGCACCGCCAGGATCACCGATGACGGCTATGCCAGACTCGATCGCCGTTGGAGCAGCAATACCTACGCCCACGAGTCTGGATTTCTGGACGCGGCTCAAATCATCCTTCAGGCTGTCGAACGCTGTTCCCATCAGGCCCGAGACGACGTCCGCGTCGAGGGCATCGTAGGCAAAGCTTTTCTTAGCAATCACCCGGCGGTCGAACGATAGAGCCAGCAGATCCAAGGAGCGGCGGCCAATCTTGACCCCGATCGAAATCGCTCCATCCGGTGCAATCTCGATCGGAGTAGAAGGCTGACCAATCCGGCCGCGGATTACGTCCTTCTTCCGCAGGTATCCTTCCTTGAGGAGGCGATTTACGATAATCGTGACCGTTTGCGAGGACAAATGTGTAATGCGCGCGATCTCGGCCTTGGAAAGCGCGCCAGCCTCCTGGATCAGACTAAGGATTAAGCGCTCATTGTAGTGTTTGACACCTATCTGGTTGCCGCCACGGTGCGTCGCGTTGCCTACGAATGCGTTGAAGGTGCTGTCGACTGACATTAGATACAGCTCGCGTTTTCAGGGGCGTTAAGATCGGAAACGCCGGTTATCATGGCGCCCTTCTCGTTACTGCTGGCCGGTCTTGACGTCCAGAACGCCCGCGATGCCATCGCGCCAGTGCCCGCCGCGTCTGATATCCCAATTGAGGCTCCCTTTGAGCGCGTGAATGCGGTCGTAGTGCTTCGTCTTCCACCCGTCAGCTTGCCGTAGGATCGACGGCCGAAATCTGGCATGATTTTTTTTGTAAATCAACCGGATTTAGTTATTGACCATTTGTTGGAATATTGGCATGTTGTAGGCCGATCGGGCCTTTCGGGGCGAGATCGAAAGGAGCATCCGATGGACGATCTTAAGTTTGGAACGCGCAGCAAGCGCGGCGATTGGGCTCCCAACGAGCTGTTGGAGCCGGCGCCAATATGGCTCTTCCCTCCCAATCCAAAGAAGCTTCTGAAGTGGCTTCCATCTTACTTCTTTCCGTACAACCTGCTGTTCATGGTCTCGGCACTCGCCTACTGGCAGCTGGTTGTCCCTGACGCCGCAGTCCTGCAGAACTTTGCATGGGGTTGGTCGCTGAAAATGCTGGCGGTGAACCTCATCCTGGCCTTTCTCTGGTACCAAAGCTGGGAGTTGCCGCTTTACGTTCGCCGTCGGCAGGGGAACCGATTTAAGTACAACCACAAGTTCCCGGCGGATCAGCAATCAAATGTATTTTGGTTCAATAAGCAGACCCTCGACAATATGCTGCGGTCGCTGCTGATCGGTGTACCGATATGGACGTGCCTGCAGGTCTTGATGCTGTGGAGTTCCGCGAATGGATACATACCCTGGCTCAACTTCGCCGAGCACCCTGTGTGGCTCGGGGTCGTGGCTGTCGTGGTGCCAATAATTCACGACTTCCACTTCTATTGCATCCACCGGCTGATCCACGTCCCAGTGCTCTACAAATACGTCCATTCGGTGCACCACAACTCCATAAATCCCAGCCCGTGGTCATCGCTATCGATGCATCCCATTGAGCACTTGCTCTATTTCGGGGTGGTTTTCTGGCACTTCGTTATCCCCTCAAACCCCGTCATTGCACTCTACCAGCTACACTTCGCGGGTTTCGGCGCCGTGCCTGGGCACATCGGTTTCGACACGGTTGAGACCAGCGATGAGCAGGGGTTCGATACCCACGCCTATATGCACTACCTCCACCATAAGTATTTCGAGGTGAATTACGGAGGCGAGGGGCTCGTCCCCGTGGACCGGATGTTCGGCACCTATCACGACGGGTCGAAGGAATCTGACGAACGGATGAAGGCGCGTTTCCGCGCCAAGAAAGAGCGCCTCAAGGACAAATCGGCCTGAACCCGCTCGAACCCTGTTGCCTCAAAATCTAGCGAGAGTGACGATGCCTTGGATTGACGTTTGTGGAGCCGACGACCTGGAAGAGGAAGGCGGCCTACGGTTCGACCATGCAGGTAAGACGTTCGCAATCTTCCGGAATCATCAGGACCAGTATTACTGCACGGACGGGCTTTGTACCCACGAGAATATCCACCTCGCCGACGGGTTGGTGATGGAGAATACGGTGGAATGCCCCAAGCATGCCTCGGTCTTCGACTTCACAACCGGCGAGGTCGAGACGCCTCCCGCCTGCGATAACCTGCGCACCTACGCCGTTAAGGTCGAAGGCGGCCGCGTGATAATCGATGTCTGAGGAGACCATCCGTTGACCGACATCAACGCGAAAGCCGTAATCGCGGAAGTCACGGCTCTTCCGGAGACGGTTGAAAAGGTCCGCGGCTTGCTATGCGACTACGGGCGCATTGTTCGGCAAGAACCTGGGAACCGAGCGTTTGCCTGCCGCCAAGTCGACGGTCGACCAGACAAGTTTGTCGTCTACGAGGTCTACGCGGACCAGGCGGCCTTCGAGACGCACCTTTCCGCACCCGAGAACGCTCGATTGAACGCCAAGCTTGGGACCCTCGTTCAGGGTGCCGGTTCAGTCCTGACCTTCCTGATACCCGTTGAGTAAGCGAGACTCATTAAAGGGAGTCGCATTTCGCGGAGACCCACGATCATGTACCACAACAGACCTCACGTCGAAGACATACGCGCGAAGAAGCGACGGGGCGAAAAGCTTTCGATGCTCTATGTCACCAGCACGGAGGAAGCCGCCGCCGCCGCCGCTGCGGGGATCGATCTCCTGTCAATCGAGGCAAAGGACTTCACCCCCGAAATGCGTGAGGCGGCGGGGGCGTGCTTCGTGCAGATCGGCCTGACGCCGCCAACGAAAGGAACCGTGGACGGAAAGCTGCTGGTCAGCGCCGAGCAATTCCTGGAGGCGGCTTACCGCTACACAGCGATTGGGGGCGATTGTTTCTATTGTGCCGCTTCTTTCGATATCCAGAGGACAATGTGCGAAAATCACATTCCGATTGTCGCTCATGTGGGCCTTATTCCATCTTACGTTACCTGGACCGGCTGGCGCGCTGTCGGAAAGACCGCATCAGAGGCGCTGACGATGTGGAAGCGACTAAAACGGCTCGAGGAAATCGGTTGTTTCGCTGTTGAGCTTGAGGTCGTTCCCGGCCGGATAGCCGAGTTCTTCGCCAAAAACACATCGATGATCTACTTCAGCCTCGGTTCGGGCTCAGGTGGCGATGTCCAGTACCTGTTCGCAGAGGACGTGCTCGGCTACGGCCGGAACCGCCTTCCGCGCCACGCCAAGGCGTATCGCAACTTCAAGGCCGAGTTCGACCGACTGAATAGTGAACGCGTCGCGGCATTCCGGGAATTCCGGGCTGACATCTATTCCGGTGCCTATCCCGGACCCGAACACACTGCGGCGATCCCGGAGGCTGAATTTGAAACCTTTCTTAGTCACTTGGGATCTCGATAGTGAGACTTGCTCCGTCTCAATATCAGTATCCACTTTTTCGATCTATTCTCAGTTGAGATAGACTAATTGTCCCTCGGTCCGCAGGGATTTCCATCGCAGCCGCGCTGGTCGTACCGGCACGGCGTCCAGCATTCTTCGACGCCCGCGAGACCGAAAGGCAAAATCATGACCGTTGGCATTCAACCCAGCAAGCTCATCGACGGAAAAGCAGTCGCAAACACCCTTACCACGCAGATTGCCGCCGATGTAGCTGCGCTGAGATCGGCAACCGGAAAAGTGCCGGGCTTGGCAGTGATCTTAGTGGGAGAAGACCCAGCGAGTGCTGTCTATGTCGCATACAAACACCGTCAGACGCTTGCGGTGGGTATGGCGTCCTTTGAACACAAACTTCCAGCCGACACCAATCAGGACGACCTGTTGTCAATCGTTAATGAATTGAATCAGGACCCTTCTGTGCATGGCATTTTGGTACAGCTACCATTGCCGTCTCAGATTGATCCGAACATGGTTCTCAACGCGATTGATCCGACCAAAGACGTCGACGGGTTTCATGTCCAGAATGCCGGCAGGCTGGCGACCGGCCAAGAAGGGTTCGTTCCGTGCACTCCTCGCGGCTGCCTATTGCTCCTGAAGCATCGTCTCGGCGATTTAGCTGGTCTCCACGCGATCATAGTTGGACGAAGCAATATCGTCGGCAAACCAATGGCCCAACTGTTGCTGGCTGAGAATTGCACTGTAACAGTCGCTCATTCGCGGACCCGCGAACTTCCGGCTCTCTGCAGGATGGCCGACATTCTAGTCGCCGCGGTCGGACGCGCAGAAATGATCCGAGGTGATTGGATCAAGCCAGGCGCGGTTGTCGTCGACATAGGTATCAATCGGGTGACCCAAGGCGGAAAGCCGCGCCTTGTTGGCGATGTCGCATTTGCAGAGGCTGCTCACGTTCAAGCGATTACACCTGTCCCAGGCGGCGTGGGTCCGATGACAATCGCGTGTTTGCTCGCGAATACCCTTTCCGCATTCCGTCACACCTTGGCGGCGCGAAACAACTGAGGAACGAACAATGTCGAAATTTGCACTTCGCGTGAAATGTCGTTCCACCAGGGGCATAGTGGCTGCGATCTCCAGCTTTCTCGCTGATCAAACTTGCAACATCACGGACAGTGCGCAGTTTGACGATGTTGATACTGGCAACTTCTTTATGAGAGTGAGCTTCCGGTCTGAAGGTGGGCGAAACCTGGACGAGCTCCGCGTCGGCTTCGATCCAATCGCATCGCGCTTCGCGATGGATTCAGAATTCTTTGACGAGGCCGTGAAGCGAAGAGTTATCGTCATGGTCTCTCGCTTCGGCCACTGCCTCAACGATCTCCTCTACCGTTGGCGCATTGGCGCTCTCCCGATCGATATCGTGGCGGTGATCTCCAATCACATGGAATATCAAAAGGTCGTGGTGAATCACGACATTCCGTTTCACTGCATCATGGTAACGAAGGAAAATAAAGCCGAAGCGGAAGCCCAGCAGATGCTTGTAGTGACCGAGACCAAGGCCGAGCTGATCGTTCTAGCTCGCTACATGCAGGTTCTCTCGGATGAAATATGTCGGAAGATGTCCGGCCGCATTATCAACATCCACCATTCGTTTCTTCCTTCGTTCAAGGGCGCCAATCCCTACAAGCAAGCGTATGAACGCGGAGTGAAATTGATCGGCGCGACCTCTCATTACGTCACTGCCGATCTAGATGAGGGGCCGATCATTGAGCAAGACATCATTCGGGTGACACATGCGCAGTCCAATGAGGATTACGTCAGCTTGGGTCGTGACGTTGAAGCACAGGCCTTGGCACGGGCGATACACGCCCACATCCATGGCCGAGTTTTCCTAAACGGGAACAAGACGGTTGTATTTCCACCATCACCCGGTTCGTTCGCCTCAGAACGAATGGGGTAGCGATAGAAAGGTTCTGTCGCAAACTTTTCGGAAAGGTCATTTGCAGCTTCCGGCCTGCTCGGCGAATTCCGCCGCAATCATGGCTGGGACGAATGGGCACACGACCCCCGCTACACCAACGAGCACTGGCGGATGGAGAGCGTCTTCCTGCGCGCGAGGGATATGGCCATCGCTGAGGCGGCCGGAAACGCGTGAATGGAAATTGTGCCTCAGCTGACATTCCTATGACCTGAGCGTTTATCCGGGACCTCATTTCCATGATACAGAAACGGCAGTTGCGGCTCGGAGCGTAAGACGGCAGAGCTTGCCGCCACTACTCCGCAGCCTCGGCATAGTGCGCTGGCACATAGTTGAGAATGGGTCCGAGCCAGCGCTCCACTTCCGCGAGCGGCATGTCCTTGCGGCGTGCATAGTCCTCAACCTGGTCGCGTTCGACCTTGGCGACGCCGAAATAATAGCTTTCGGTATGCGACAGATAGATCCCCGACACAGACGAGCCGGGCCACATCGCATAGCTTTCGGTCAGGCTCACCCCGGCATTGCGCTCGCTGTCGAGCAGCCGGAACAGTGTGGCCTTCTCGGTGTGGTCGGGCTGGGCGGGATAACCGGGCGCCGGGCGGATGCCGCGATAGGGCTCGCCGATCAGCTCGTCCGGCGCCAGCTTTTCGTCGACCGCATAGCCCCAGAACTCCTTGCGCACCTTCTCGTGCATGCGCTCGGCGAAGGCCTCAGCGACGCGGTCGGCCAGCGCCTTGACCATGATCGACGAATAGTCGTCATTGGCCCTCTCAAATCGTTCGGCGATCGCCACCTCCTCGATGCCGGCCGTGACGATGAAGCCGCCGATGTAGTCGGGCTTTCCGCTGTCCACCGGCGCGACGAAATCCGACAATGCGACATTGGCCTTGCCGTCGCGCTTGGTCAGTTGTTGGCGCAGCGTGAAGAAGGTCGCCAGCTCCTGCGATCGCCCCTCATCCGTGAACAGCCTGATATCGTCGCCGGTGGCATTGGCCGGCCAGAAGCCGATGACGCCGCGTGGCGCAAACCATTTTTCGGCGATGATCTGCTTCAGCATCGCCTGCGCATCCTCGAACAGCTGGCGCGCGGCGGGTCCTTGCGCTTCGTCTTCGAGGATCTTGGGATAGCGCCCTTTCAGCTCCCAGGTCTGGAAGAACGGCGTCCAGTCGATGTAGCGCGCGAGTTCCGTGAGATCCCAGTTCTCGAAGACCTTCACACCTGTGAAGGACGGCTTCGGCGGCTCATATTCAGACCAATCGATCCGATGCGCATTGGCCCTCGCCTTGGCCAGCGGCAGCCGCTGCTTGTCGGCTTCGGACCGGGCATGCGCGTCGGCGACTTTCTTGTATTCGGCGCGCAACGTGTCGACATACTTCGCCTTGCTGTCATTCGACAGCAAGGACGACACCACGCCGACCGCCCGGCTGGCGTCGGTGACGTAGACGGTCTGGCCTTTCGCATAGCGCGGGTGGATCTTGACCGCCGTGTGCACGCGGCTGGTCGTCGCGCCGCCGATCAAAAGCGGAATGTCAAAGCCTTCGCGCTCCATCTCGGCGGCCATGTGCGCCATCTCGTCGAGCGAGGGCGTGATCAGGCCGGACAGGCCGATGATGTCGACATTTTGCTCTCGCGCCGTCTGCAGGATTTTTGCCGCCGGCACCATGACGCCGAGATCGATGATCTCGTAATTGTTGCAGGCCAGCACGACGCCGACGATGTTCTTGCCGATGTCGTGGACATCGCCCTTCACCGTCGCCATCAGGATCTTGCCCGCCGTCTGGCGTTCGCCATTGTCGATGCCATTGGCGGTATTGGCCAGCTTCTCGGCCTCCATATGCGGCAGCAAGCCGGCCACCGCCTGTTTCATCACCCGCGCCGATTTCACCACTTGCGGTAGGAACATCTTGCCGGCGCCGAACAAGTCGCCGACGACGTTCATGCCGGCCATCAGCGGGCCTTCGATGACATGCAGCGGGCGCTCGGCGGCCAGCCGCGCTTCCTCGGTGTCGGCATCGATGAATTCGGTGATGCCGTTGACCAGCGCATGGCTGATCCGCTGCGCAACTGGCAATTCGCGCCAGGCGAGGTCGCGCTCCTTGGCTTCCTGGCCCGCCGTGCCCTTGAAGCGTTCGGCGATCTCCAGCATGCGTTCGGTGGCGGTGCCGCCGCCTTTCGGTTGACGGTTGTTGACGACATCCTCGCAGGCTTCGCGCAGGTCGGGATCGATGGATTCGTAGACGGCAAGCTGTCCGGCGTTGACGATGCCCATGTCCATGCCCGCCTGGATAGCATGGTAAAGCAACACCGCATGCATGGCCTCGCGCACCGGCTCGTTGCCCCTGAACGAGAAGGACAGGTTCGACACGCCGCCTGAGATATGGACATGCGGCAGCGTCCCGGTGATCTCTCCCGTCGCCTCGATGAAGTCGATGCCGTAATTGTCGTGCTCCTCGATGCCGGTGGCAATGGCGAAGACATTGGGGTCGAAGACGATATCCTCGGGCGGGAAGCCGGCCTGTTCGGTCAAAAGCTTGTAGGCGCGGGTGCAGATTTCGACCTTGCGCGCTTTGGTGTCGGCCTGGCCGTCCTCGTCGAAGGCCATGACGACCACCGCCGCGCCATAGGCGCGCACGAGTCTGGCATGATGCAGGAATGCCGCCTCGCCTTCCTTCATAGAGATGGAGTTGACCAGCGGCTTGCCCTGCACGCATTTCAGGCCGGCTTCGATGATCTCCCATTTGGAACTGTCGACCATGACAGGAACACGGGCGATGTCCGGCTCGGCGGCGATCAGGTTGAGGTACTCCACCATCGCCCTCTTCGAATCGATCAGTCCCTCGTCCATGTTGATGTCGATGATCTGCGCGCCATTGGCGACTTGGTCGCGCGCCACGTCGAGCGCGGCGACATAGTCGCCCGCCGTGATCAGCTTGCGGAACTTGGCTGAGCCGGTGACATTGGTGCGCTCGCCGACATTGACGAAGGGAATCTCATCCGTCAGCGTGAACGGTTCCAACCCGGACAGGCGCATCTTGCGCACGATGTCGGGAATGGTGCGCGGCGGATATTTCCGCACCGCCTCTGCGATGGCGCGGATGTGCTCAGGCGTCGAACCGCAGCAGCCGCCAACGATATTGACCAGCCCCTCGCGGGCGAAATCCTCGATCTGCGCGGCCATGAATTCCGGGCTCTCGTCATAACGGCCGAATTCATTGGGCAGGCCGGCATTTGGATAGGCGCAGACAAAAGTGTTGGCGACGCCTGATATCTCGGCCAGATGCTCGCGCATGGCATTGGCGCCGAGCGCGCAGTTGAGGCCGATGGTGAAGGGGCTGGCATGGCGCACCGAATGCCAGAAGGCGGTCGGCGTCTGGCCGGACAGCGTGCGGCCGGACAGATCGGTGATGGTGCCGGAAATCATCACCGGCAGGCGCACGCCCTTCTCATTGAAGACCTCTTCTGCTGCGAAGATTGCCGCCTTGGCGTTCAGCGTGTCGAAGATCGTCTCGATCAGGATGATGTCGACGCCGCCATCGATCAGGCCGCGCAGCTGCTCGCCATAGGCGAGGCGCAATTCGTCGAAGGTCACGGCGCGATAGCCGGGATTGTTGACGTCGGGCGACATCGAGGCGGTGCGGTTGGTCGGCCCCAGCGCGCCGGCGACGAAACGGCGCTTGCCATCCTGCTGCTCGGCACGAACAGCGGCGCGCCGCACCAGCCGCGCGCCATCGCGATTCAGCGCATAGACGGCATCCTCCATGCCGTAATCGGCCTGGGTGATCGACGTCGAGGAGAAGGTGTTGGTTTCGAGGATATCCGCGCCTGCGATGGCGTATTGATAGTGGATCTCCTCGATTGCCTTCGGCTGCGTCAGGATCAGAAGATCGTTGTTGCCTTGCTGATGGCAGGCGCAGCCGGCGAAGGCCTCACCACGGAAATGATCTTCATCGAAACCCAGCCCCTGGATCTGCGTGCCCATGGCGCCGTCGAGGATGAGGATGCGCTCACGCGCCGCTGCCGTCAGCGCCGCAAGCACTTCCGACTCGTCGGGCTTTGCCGCGACGGAGCCGAACAATGCGTCCAGCGATGCAGAATTCTGCGACATTTTCATCCTCAAGACGACAGTAGTGTCCATTCACATAAAGACATCTTTATGTCAACATACGCGCTCCAGCCTGGGTGTCGCGCACCGGAGAGAAAGTTTTGTGTCAAAATCGGTCCAAAAGCAGATGAGATGGATGAGCGGCATGCTCTCGAAGCGGCTTGGGCGGCAGCGCTCAAGCCGGCGCCGCTCCCATGTGTCTCGACCGATGCAAACAATATTGTGGCCTTTGGCCCAAACTGTCCACTATCGAACGGACGCATTATAGTCGAACGTTTTGCATTTCGTGCGAAGCCCTCAAAGCAACAAAAGAAGACGCGCGCGGGGAGAAGGCGGCCGGCCCAACTTGAGTATCAGCGCGGAGCTACATCATCAGGATGGCACGTCACTTGCACATCAACTTTGGGAAGCCATCGTGACGGCAATTGCCCGCAAACCAAGGGAGATGACGATGGCAATTCGCCTGAATTGCTCGGAGCAACTGAAGATGGCTGAAGATCTGCAGGCGTACCATGCCGAGCCACGGGGACTGATTATGTGGCGAGCCGAGTTGAAGCAATTCATTGACGATCGGGCGAAACACAATAGTCGGCATTGTCTCGCCGTCTGAGGTTGGACGTGAAGGGACCGCGGGCGGGAATATCAGGCGAGAGCTCGGGTCAGAGCTTCCCATACCGCAAGCGTCGAGGCGACGGAGATCGGTCAGGAAATGCTGAGCGTTATGAGCGGGCTCGGGAGGAAGAGAATGCGGAAGGTTGAGAAGATCAGACGAAGCGCTGCTGCAGGCTCCTGCCGAATGAAAGCCCTGCATCGTCCGCTAACGCTTTCGCAGCGTTAGGTGGGAATTCTCAGTCTGCTGGTGCGGCTGACGCTATTCCTAAAACGCGACGAAACAGCTCGAATCTAACCAGGACGCAGGTCAGGGGCCTAGCGCGACACTTCTACAAAATCTCGAAATGAAGAGTACCAATATGACGGATAAACCCTCGGTCTCTATCCTGAAAGAAACCCGCGACAACGAGAAGCGGGTTATCATGCTTCCGCAAGGTGTTCGACAGTTTGTCGAGGCCGGTTTTAAGGTTTACGTTGAGCATGATGCCGGAGCCGCCTCGGGAGCGTTTGATGGGGACTACAAGGCGGCAGGGGGCGAAATCGTTTCAACAGACGAGGCTTGGACAGTTTCTCCATTCCTCTTGAAATATAAGTTTCCGAGCGTCGCCGAACGGCGGTACCTGTGCCGCCCGCTGCATATTGGCGCATACTTTTACCCAGGCGAAAACTACGAGCTAACGCACCACCTGCGCGAGCATGGGGTGACAGCCTATAGCTATGAGTACTTTCAGGCCGCAGATGGTTCGTTTCCGCTCATGACGCCCGATAGCGAGATCAGCGGGAAATTGGCTGTGCTCTTTGGGGCCCATCACCTGCTATCGACGCAGGGAGGGCTCGGCATAATGCTGGCTTCCCTACCGGGGATGAAGCCGCCGAAAGTCGTCGTCATCGGGCATGGAAATGTCGGCGCAGCAGCTGCTCGAACAGCCGCAGGTCTCGGAAACGAAGTTGTTGTCTTTGGCTACCGCGAGGAAAGCCTCCGCCGATTTGAGGCGACCGTTCCCTCGAACGTCAAATGCCTGATTGTCTCGCAAGAAGCCCTGGAGCGAGAGATACCCGACGCCGACCTGGTGATCGGAGCGACTTTGATTTCGACCTACGATACACCAGCGATGCTCACAGACGAACTCGTCAAGAAGATGAAGGAAGGCTCGATGATCATCGACGTCACTTGCGGCTATGGAGCAGGATACATCCCGACGGCCCATACATTCACCTGGATGGGCGCGGCACCATATAAGGTGCATGGCGTTTGGCACTACAAGGATCCCGTAATGCCAGCTCACGTGCATCAGACGGCGTCGATCGGGGCAACCACAAACCATACGCGTTATCTTATTAGTCTCGGCAAATCGATTTTCCTTAAGGATTTCCAGGACTCGGTTTCCCAAAAGGGCAAATTTGTTGAAAACGGTGAGATCATCCATCCGCACGTGATTAGCGACTTTGCCTTGATCGAGGCATTGGCCAAGAAATCCGCGTGAGGGGGCGGCCATGGCGATGCGGCATAAGATATCATATAAAGAACGGGCCGCGTACTACGATGTCGAATATACGGACACTGTAGACCATGCTTTTCTCGCCAGTCTTGTTGGTGGTTCTACGCGCTCGGTCCTTGAGATTCCGTGTGGGGTCGGGCGTAACGCGCTTAATTTGGCTCGAAGCGGATGTTCGATAGTCGCTGTCGACAACGAACCGGCTATGGTCGAACGGCTGACAGAAAAGGCTGAAAAACTCGGCTTCAACAATGTGTCAGCACTCGTTCGGGATCTCCGGACGTTGGACCTCGAAGAGCGGTTCGACCTTATCCTCGTGCCCCGAGAGGCATTTCAGCTGTTGGTAGACTTGTCCCAGGCGCGGCAGTCGCTCAAAGCGCTGCGACGGCACCTCTCGGACGATGGGACATTGATGATCGACCTATCGTCTTTCGCAAAGGTCAGGCCAGAACAGGCCTACCTCCAGCCAGACTATTTCGATCCTACTGCCCCTGATGGCAGTTGGCGCTTTGAGTGGACGCGCCCGCTAGCCGCCAGGCTCACGTTGTCTCGTCATCGTATGCAGCAACACAATTGTGACGGCACAGTCGACGTGTCGTTCAGACACATTCGTGACACTGAGACGGCCATCGACGAGACCGAGACGACCATTCGACTTAGGCCTTACTGAGTCGACGAGTTCACGGCGCTCTGCGTCGATGCTGGATTGAAGGTTGAAAAGGTGTTCGGCGACTACGGACGCAACTGGTACCAGCCGAACGACGCCCGAATGATTTTTCTTCTCAGCGCAACTACCGACATTCGGGACGATCAGCTCCCCCCGTCCGGGGTTATGTGGGAACTCGGCCGAGGGTTCCAGAACGACCGTGATGCCTTTCGAACGAAAGACCTGCAGTTGGTTCCAATGCGTCCGTCCGTCCGAGCTTATTTTGAGACCTATCTGACGGAGTATTTCTCCGGCCCCTTCATCAAGGGCCAAGGGGCCGAGGATATTTTGAAGGCGATGGCGGAATGGGGCGTTATGGGAAATGCTCTCGATCTGGGATCTGGAACTTCGACGCTGTTCTGGTATCTCCCAACCAAGGGAGTCAATCGCCTCTCTTGCTGCGACATCGCGCCTGAAGCCCTTAGCGTGCTAGCGAACTTCGTACGGAGCAATCAACCGCTTCCTGAGTGTTACGGTTGGGTAGCCGATCATTTCAAAATATCCAATCACTCGGTCAACCAGCTTCGCGAGCGCTTTGCCGAGTTCTTGATTTTCGACTGCCTGAAGCGGTGGCCAAGTTGGATGGACAGCCACCGATACGACTTGATCACTGCCTTCGGTAATCTAGCGATTTCGGGGACAGCTGACGCGTACGACGATTGCTTCCAGCACATCGCTGATCACCTTGCACCCACGGGCCGAACTATCGGAGCGGATTGGGCAAGGCGGCAGTCATTTGCGCAGAAGGATGGGCACGACAATTCGTATTTGAGCATCGAACTGATAGCCAGCGCGATGAAGAATGCGGGGCTCACCCCGCTGGAATGCCGTCGTATCGAGATACAGCGGGACCCACTTTACGACGCCATTTTCGTTTGGGTCGGCCAGAAAAATAGCTGAGCGATCTCCTTCGATATTTTGGAGCTTTTAGCATGTCGCACAATCGCGAAGGCGGTGCAGGTAGCTTTGTTTCAGTTAACGGCGTGATCTGCGCTGGCGCCCATTATATTGTCGATCTGTTCGGCGGCACAGGTTTGGCAATCCCGCTTTTATCGAAACAGCCATTACGAAAAGCGCACAGTCCGCTGGAGCCACTATACTTTTTTCAAACTTCCATCGGTTTTCACCCGAGGGTGTCTCAGGCGTACTGTTATTGGCGGAATCTCACATCAGTATCCATACTTGGCCAGAGCACAGCTATGCGGCATTAGATGTGGTTATGTGTGGCCGGGCCCGCCCCAAAGAGGCTATTGCCGTTCTGAAGGAAGAGTTCAAGCCGATCCGTGTCGTCGAGTATTTGCTTGCCCGCGGCAGAGCCGACAATGCCGACCAATACTCTCAACCGGATCGGATCGACTCCGAACGTTGGCTCAAGGGGCTTGAGCGCTAATTTTCGATTCATCAATCGCGCGTCGTCGATCTCGTGCGTCAGGCGCCCGTGATTTCGGGCACTGCATCCCGGCGGCCGCCAAGGCGAAGAAAGATCAGAGCTGCTCGATCACCGTAAAAGTGGGGAGTAGACGCTATGGGGCGAGCGGCGAGAGTGGGGCACCTTAGGCGCTGTTGGATCCACCATCAGAAGGAGGCACCCCATGTCGCAGTCTTTTGACGCGAGCCGGTCCCTTACCGCTCTTGAACAGGATAACACGGTCATCGCCGTCATCGAAATGAGCAAGGCGAAGTGGCTCGTCGCCGCGCTCGTACCGGGTCTCAAGCGCCAGCCCCTCAAGAAGATCGATGCTGCCGCACCATCACTGTTGAAGCTGCTGCAGCGCTGGCGCGACGAAGCCGGGCACACGATCAAGCGCATCGCCGTCACCTGTGAGGCGGCCGGCGTCGGCTTTTGGCTGGCGCGTTGGCTGTGGGCGCGCGACATCGAGGCCTATGCCATCCATCCCGCCAGCGTTGCGGTGTCGCGTGAGCACCGGCGCGCCCGTCTCGCCCGTGGTGACAAGGCGCCACAGGTGAGCGGGCTGACTATCTGCTGGAAGCGTTCTCAACGACCCCCCGCCACCACTCTTGCTGGTGTGGCGGGCAAGCTCGACGCTGTATTGCGTAAGGGCGAGGCTGGGAGGAATGCTCCGAATTCCCCTGGCCGCAAATCCGTTCCGCGCTGAACGATCTGGTGCGCTTCGGAAAGCTCGAACAGGGGCTTTCACGGTAAGCGGCGCTCTAGCCGGCAGGGTGGCAGCTGCTGCCGCGCCTGAAATACGACGATGGAGGGGAAGTCCGAGCAGCGCAGCGATTCGCAGGCGGCAATCGCAAAGTTTTGTTCACGCTGCCTAACTCGCTGAGCAGAAGACGATTGACGGGTGCCACTGGTGCCTTTCGAAAATTTCCCTGTGGATATTGCCTCTGTGACGAATTGGCGTCGTACCCGTTTGGTGGATGTTGAGTAGAAATAAGCAACTTGGGCTCGGGGGAATCATGAACAAGTTGCTTGTTGGTGCGGCAATGCTTGCCGCAGGCGTCTTCGGCGCGGATACATCTTTTGTTTCTTATATTAGAAGCTCTGCAGGGATGGCGGCCTTTGCGCAGGAGGCGCAAGGGACTTCGCCAGATGTTGGCGCACCATCGGACGGCGGCTTTGGTAATGGCGGGGCAGCGCTGAGTTCGGGAACAGCCTCCGGTACGGATGATGCTGGTGCAACGCCGGCGGCAAATGCCACGGGAGATGCCGCGCCCGCGGCCGAGGCTCCCGACGCGGCGGCCGAGGTAGGAACGACAGATCAGTCGACCGACAGCCAGGCCGCGCCCGAGGAGCCTGCCGCGACGACGTTGGCGACGACGACGACCTCCGAAAGCGGCGATCCAGAGGCGATCGGCACGCCGAAGGTGGATCTGCCGAAGAACTCTGGCAACGGCAATCTGGGCTATGCCATTGGCATCGACCTTTCGGACTTCCATGGCATCGAGCCGTCGATCGCGCTCACCTACGATTCTTCGCGCCGAAACAAGCTAGGTGCCCTCTACCAGGGCTGGCTGGGCTATGCCTGGGGTCTCGGCGGTTTCGATGTCATCGAGCGGGCAAGCCCGGGCTATGGCATGCCGGCCTTCGATGCCGCCTGTACAGCTCACCTCACCCCTGCCAAGCACCCTCTTTGCGTAGATCATCCATCGTCCGTGAAATGCCTTCGCGCAGGATCGCCACCGTGTCGTCGATCTGCTCTCGGCTGATGATCAGTGGCGGCGACATCACGCACATGTTGATCAGCGGCCGCACCAGGAGGCCGAGCTCATAGCAATGGGCATCGATACGTTTTCCGACATCCTTGTCGAGCTGCAGCGGGTCCTTGCTTTCGCGGTCGGCGACGCATTCGACACAGCCCATCAGTCCCAAGCCCCTCACCTCGCCGACCAGCGGCAACTCTTCCAGCGTCTTCAGCTGCGCCTGGAAATAGGGGGCGACCGCCTGCGTATGCGCAAGCACGCTTTCTTCCAGCAAATCGAGGTTTTTCAGCGCCACCGCACAGCCGACGGGGTGGCTGGTGTAGGTCAGCCCATGACCGAACATCGCATCGGGATGGTTCGAGCGGCGCAGTTGTTCCAGCAGCCGTTCCGAGATGATGACGCCGCCGAGCGGGAAAATAGCCCGAGGTGACGCCCTTGGCGAAAGTGATCATATCGGGATCGATGCCGAAGACCTCGCCCGAGGCGAAGACATGGCCAAGCCGGCCGAAGCCCGTCACCACCTCGTCGGAGACATAGAGGATGTCGTTGTCGCGGCAGATCTCGCGGATGCGCTTGAGATAGCCGTCGGGCGGCACGATGACACCGCCCGAGGCCTGCACGGGCTCACCAACGAAAGCGCCGATTCTGTCGGCGCCGACCCGGGCCACCGTGTCGCGGAACTGCTCGACCAGGAAATCGGTGAAGGCGGCAAGGCTCATGCCTTGCGGCCGGCGGAAAGGATCGGGCGAGGACAGCTTGATCACCAGCTCGTCGGCGCCATCCATCCAATCCCTGTCGCGCGGGCGGCCGTTGAGCGAGGCCTTCATCCTCAATTGTTTACGGCGGGAGGGCGAGCTCAGCCGCATGGAAGTAGCGGCGATGACGGGCCTCAGCCCAGCCGCAGTGTCTGGCGTTGCGGGCGAGTTGATCGAGGAAGGCATCGTTGTTGAAGGCAAGAGCGCGCAAAGCAGTGGCGGCCGTCGCCCGATACCGCTCAGTATCAATTACGCAAGGCATTGGTCCATCGGCTTCAAGCTATCGCAGCACCGGCTAGAGGGTACGCTCACCGACCTCTCCACCCAACCGATCGGCACTTGCGAGTTGCCGCTCGCTGACCATGAGCCGGCCACGGTCGCTGCAGCGGTCCAGAAGGGCGTCTCCACACTCCTGCGGAATAGGCGCGAAGGTCGTCAGAAACTTGTCGGTGTTGGCATGGCGATGCCCGGGCTGATCGACGTGAACAGAGGGATTTGCCTGGTATCGCAGCGCTTCGACTGGAGGGACGTGCCGATAGCGGCACTTATTGCATCACGCATCAGTGTGCCGGTCTGGGTCGACAACGACGTCAATGCATTCGCAATAGCTCAGCAGCTGTTCGGCCACGGGCGTCGGCGCAACTCAGTGCTGGTGCTGATCATTGGAACCGGCGTCGGGGCGGCGTTTATCTTCAACGGTCAGATCCATCGCCGTGCGCGTTTCGCTGCTGGCGAGATCGGATTCCCGGTCAAGGAAGACGCCGGCTCGATCGCCACCGAGGAGCGGCTGAGCTGGGATCGACGCTTGTCGGAACCGGCGATAGTCCGCGCTTGGCAGGAGATCCGCAAGCGCTCCCCCAAGACCCCTGTCGACCTTCAGCAGGCCGCAGCGAAGTGCGACCGGCTCGCATTAGAGTATCTGCGCGAAGTCGGTTGTGACATCGGGCGTCGGGTAACCGCAATGATCGATCTGGTCGATCCGGAAGTTGTCATCGTTGGAGGCGAGGCGGTCCGCTTCGGCCCTGCGCTCGTCGACCCCCTCGTGAACACTGTCAGAGAATCCTCGTTTGAGAAACCGCCAGCGGTCGAAATCGACTGGGACAACAATGTGTGGTCACGCGGGGCAGCAGCCCTGGCCATCCAGCAGTTTTTCGACTTTGAGAGCACGGCCGGATTTGAACGAAAAGCCAACGCGAGATGAGCGAGCCTGAGGACCCTCTCATGATCAAGGTAAGGCAGCTAGCCCACGAAGCGCCAAGCCGACGGCACCGAGCACCGCATCATTCTCCGCCAGCTTTCCGATCATGACGCGGGTGCGCATCGGGGAAGGCACATCGCGTGCCTTCATCAGCGTGTGCTTTTCGTAGACCGCAACGAGAGGCTTGAGCAGCATGTCGCCTGCTCGCGTCATACGCCCGCTGACGATGACGAGCGGCGGATTGATGATCGTGCCGATAAGGGCGAGCCCTCGGCCGGCCTGTTCCGCCATGTCCTCGATCATTCGACGCGCGCCCACATCACCCTGGGACGCCATCGCCGACACGTCGTAAATAGTGATGATGCGCCCATAAAGCCTCGACATCTCTTGCAGGGAGCGATCGACGCCAATCTGAACTTCGAGGCATCCACGGTTGCCGCAGCGGCACAATCCGCCATTAGGCTCGATGCTCATGTGACCGAATTCGCCGCCCCCTCCGGCGACCCCAGTGATAACTTTGCCGTTGCGAACGATCGCGCCGCCCACACCGAGATCGAGTTTCAACAGGACGAAGTCTTCATAACCGGCGGCTGCACCCCACATCATTTCGGCCAGCGCCGAGCAGTTGCTCTCGTTGTCCGCGAAGACCGGCTTCTCCAACACGGCGCCGAAAATCTGCGAAATGTTCACTCCCGCCCAGGTTGGCATGCCGTTGGCGCGCTGCACCATGCCCCCAGGGCTGACCGGCCCGCAGACCGAGACGCCGACGCCGAGCAGGGCCGAGATGTCCAGCCCGCAAACCCCGTAAGCCACGGTCACGATGTCCCTCACGACGGCCGCCGCGCATTGGGGCGAATAGCCCGGTTCAACTTCGATACTTTTCTCCAAAATTACTGAATGTGAGACATCGGCGATCGCCAGGCGGATGTCCTGCTGGTTGAGGTGAACGCCCACGCACGTGCCGGCACGCGGATTGAGCGTTAGCGGGGTCGCCGGTCGGCCGATTGCCCTAGGGGTGCTATTGGTCGCAGGTCCCTCAATGACAATTTCCAAGAGCTTCAGCTCCGCCACCGCGGTTGACACGGTAGAGCGAGCAAGTCCGGTGAGCCGGGCAACCTGTGCGGCCGACAGTGGCCCGCGCTCACATAGCGCCCTCACGATTTGGCTGGTGACGAAAGCTGACGTTGCGTTGCCCAGCAACGATCTCAGCGCATTCTCATTCAAAATTTCGCCTCACATCCGGCGCCTCTGCGCAATTCGTTTGTCTCAAAAATTTCCCAGCCAAGCTTAGGCCTCCTGACCGATGATGTGGAGGGAGTGCCCTCACCGTGCTTCACCCTACAACTGGCAAGGTCCGCGACTTCACAATGCTCCGCAAGGTGGCCATTCTGGATACGGCAAAGCTGAGATGCCATCGCGTCGATTCTTCTGTTTGTGGACATATTCCAACGAAATCGCCTCCGTGCCTGCCGGAGAAGGCGTTTAAGGCTGCCACTTGGTCGTCTGCGGCCACGATGGCCGAGATCTGCAAAGTTCAAATCAGCGAAAGCGAATGAGGCCGCCATCCGATGCTTGTAGCCATGTACGCCAACGCCGCCTTGCGGAAGTCCCAATACTCGGCAGCCGCGACCTGTTAACGAAGATGGCGAAGCTCGAAGGACAATCGCGGCTCGCTCTGTTCGCTTCGTAGCTTGCCGTCCGCACCGCGAGCAACACGAGAACTGCCAACACCGCCTGAAACGCCTCGGCCATCATATCAAACAGTCTCGCTAGCAGGTACGCCCGTGCGAACCATTGACATCCGCGATCATCCTTGAAGTTGCTGCATAAGCGTCGAGAAGTCCGCAACTTCCCAATGCTCGGCGAGATGCCCATTTTCAATTCGGTAGAGCCGAAACGCCATTGTATTGATCTCTCTGCCAGTGGCCTTGACACCGGCGAAATCGCCTTTGTGCGTCCGGCGGACGGCATTCAGGACAGCAACCTGGTCGCCTTCGGCGACGATCGCCGAAATCGGTAGCTTCAGATCAGCAAACGCTGAGTGAAGCCCCGCGAAGTACTGCTTGAGCGCCTCGCGCCCCCGACCTTGCCCAGCCAGATGGTCGTCATAATCCTGCGTAACGATCTCGTCGAAGACGCTGAAATTCCCGCTTTCGATGGCGGCGAAGAATCGCCGCCCCAGTGCTTTGTTCCCTTCTAAGTTTGAGGACATACCGCCTTCTCCAATTCAACCTTTCGCTGCCATCGTGGCGCGTGCTGGTCATCCGAGTTGAACGAATTCCTGGCCGGAAACACCACCGCCGAACTGCTGCGCACGGCCGCCTTCAGCGATACCGCCCAGATCGACGGCGGCGAAGCCGAGGCGCTCGACAAGGTCCACGACAGCGAGCCGAGCCGATGGATCGTCACCCGAGACGAACAGCACACGACGGCCGCCGAGCACCGCCGGGTCGGCCCCGAGGATTGCGGCCGGAAGCGTGTTGAAGGCCTTGACCACACGCGCACCCGGGACGGCGTCAGCAACGATCTCCGTCGACAAACGACCCTTGAGGTCGCGCGGCGAGAACGCCGGGAAGTCGATCGCGTTCGTGGCGTCGACCACGATGCGGCTGTCCCATTCAACATCCTTCACTGCATCCTGTACTGCGTCGAAAGGGATAGCCAAAATGACGACGTCGGCCCGGAGAGCTTCGGAGGCAGTCACAGGCTTTACGATGGGCCCAAGTTCACTAACCAAACCAGCCAAGCTCTTTAGGCCCTTCGAGTTGGCGATGGCGATGTCGATTCCGTTGGCAACGAAACGCCGAGCGAGCGCGGTGCCGATCGCTCCCGATCCAACGATGGCGTAGTTCATCTTTTCGCCCTTCCTGATTCGTCAGCTTTCGCGGTCGGAGGCGGCTTTGCGTAACCGTTTCCCTTTCAGAACATTCCATTTGCATTGGCGCGAGGAATGTTTGGCGCGATCAACGGGGCCGAGTTCTGCGGATCGCCGACCACCTGCAAGGTGTCCCAATGCTCGATCGCTTTGCCGTTGGCATCCATTTTGTAGATGTCGACGCCGGCGATCCCGGTGTCATTCGGGTCGTCGTTGAAAAGATTCAGAAAATTCACATGGGCCCAGACGTAGTCGTCGAGGGCGATGATTTTGTGGACCACGACGCGCGCCAGAGCGCGTTCCTTGTTGATCTGGCCAAAAAACTGCGCCAGGGCGACTGGCCCATCTGCGATCAGGGGATTGTGCTGGATGTAACCCGGCGCGATGAACTTGGGCACATATTCTTCCGCCTTCTTCTGGTTGATCACCAGATCATAGAAGCCAAGGATGTTGTCCTTATTGCGAACGGCACGGCTGTCGTTGCCGTCTACGAGCTCAAGCATGGGGTATCTCCTTCTTATGAAGTGTGGATTTGCTGGAAGGCCCTAGCTCAGGCCGGCGACTTGAAGCCGGAGCCCATCCAGTTCAGCGTCGGACTTCTCGCGAGCTGCGCGGAGCATTTCGTCGGCGTCCTGTCCCACCGGCGCGCGGCTCGGTGCAGGTACCTGTTCGGCCAGTTCGACGATACGCTTCGCGGCCGCAGCCGACTCGAGCCCACTGCTCTGCATGCCGTTGAGCGTGTTCGCGAAGGTTTCGAATGTTTGACCGTATAACTCGCGCTGTTCAGAGGTCATATCGTCCGCGACCCGCTTTAGAGCGGCAGCCGTTTTCGCCGGTCCCCCAGTCTTCATATTGCCTGCCGCAGCCACCACGACATCGATGCCGAAGCGCTTCAGCTCGGCACGGTAGACGGCCGCAAATACCTCCAGGGCGACCTTCGATGCGCCTGATGGCCCATTGAACGGGAGCGGTACGCTGGCGGTCCAGGTGCTCACCTGGACGATGCGACCGCGCGCCTTCCTCAATGCGGGCAGGAACGCATTCATGACCGAGAGGGCGCCGAACACGTTGACGTCGAATTCGCGCCGGATGGCGTCGAGCGGCAAAATCTCGATCGGGCCGGGGGTAAGGATCCCTGCGTTGTTGATCAGAAGATCGAGGGCGCCATCGCCGAGCGCGTCGGACACGTCGTCAGCCCAGGCTTTCACGGCCTGTTCCTTGGTCATGTCGCAGACGGTCAGGCTGACGCGTCCACCGGAGGCGTCCTTCAGATCCTGGACCTCTGCGGCGGACATGGCCGTGCCGAAAACAGTATAGCCCTTGGCCGCCAGTCCGAGCGCGATGTCGCGGCCAAGGCCACCGCCAGCGCCGGTGACTGCGGCGGAGCGTCTCAAGTGTTCAGAAGAGTTCGGCATTTGAGGTCTCCTTTTCAGTCGGTGCCCCGTGCTTTGACCGCGCCGCACGGACGATCGGCGCTACTTCGGTTCCGAGCAGCTCGATCGAGCGCTTCATCGCAGCGGTTTCGAGGGATGCCGTGCTCATTTGGAAGGTGATCCTCGATACGCCGCCGAGTGCGCTGTCGGCATCGAGCATCTTGCTGGCGACAGTGTCCGGATCACCGATCAGAAAGGCGCCCTCCGGGCCGCACATCGCCTCGAACTGCTGGCGCGACGGTGCAAACCAACCGCGTTCGCGGCCAATCGTCGTTGTCAGATGCGCCCAGCCGGGGAAGAAGGCATCCTTGGCTTTTGCGATGGTCTCTCCGACGAAGCCCATCGCATGGGCACCGACTGTGAGTTGCTCAAGCGCGTGCCCGGCGCGCAGTCCGCTCTCGCGGTAGAGATCGACGAGCGGGCGGAAGCGCTCAAAGCTGCCGCCGATGATCGCGACCATCAGTGGGAGGCCGAGCGTTCCGGCGCGTGCGAAGGATTGCGGCGTACCTCCGACGCCGAGCCACACCGGCAGGCGCTGCTGATGCGGCCGGAGGAAAACGCCTTGCCCGGTGAGTGCCGGGCGGAAGCGCCCCTCCCACGCGAGGTGGGTCTTCTCGCGAAGCTTGAGGAAGAGCTCGAGTTTCTCCGCAAAAAGATCGTCATAGTCCTCCATCCGAAAGCCGAACAATGGATAGGCCTCACCGAAGGAACCGCGGCCAACGACGATCTCGGCACGCCCCTTCGCGATCAGGTCGAGGGTTGCAAACTCCTGAAACACCCGCACAGGATCGGCGGCGCTCAGGACCGTGACGGCGCTCGTGAGGCGGATACTCTTGGTGCGGGCAGCCGCGGCCGCCAGAATGATCGCGGGTGCGGAATCGAGGAATTCGGCACGGTGGTGCTCGCCGATGCCGAACACGTCGAGGCCGACGTCGTCGGCAACCTCGACCTCCTCGAGGAGATCGGCCATGCGGTCGGTTGCCGAAGGCAGTTTGCCCGTCGCCGGATCAGGGAGGATTGCCGCGAAACTGTCGACACCGATTTCCATAACACCTCCTTGCAATGTGTTGTCAGCCGCGGGGCGCAATGCGCAATGGGTCAGGAGGCAGCGGGATGAACTCGGTCTCGCCAGCGATCTCGGGAAAGCGCCCCTGCCGCCAGTCGTCCTTCGCCTGTTCGATCCGGTGCTTGGAGCTCGAGACGAAGTTCCAGTAGATGTGGCGCGGCTCGGGAAAGGGTTCTCCGCCCACCATCATCAGATGGGCGCCGCTGCGCGCTTGCAGCACGATCTCGGCGCCGGGCTTGAAGACCACGAACTGCGCTTCGCCGAAGCTGCCCGTCTGGCCCGCGACTTCAATCTCGCCCGAGACGACAAACATCGCGCGCTCGATATGCTGGGCTGGGACCTGCAGGCGCGCGCCGGGCTTGAGCACGACATCGACATACATCAGGTCCGAATAAACCGGCACCGGCGAGCGTTCTCCGAAAGCTTCGCCCGCAACGATGGTGAGCGAGACTCCGTCCGCTTCGAGCGCAGGCAAGAAGTCTTCGGCATGATGGGAGAAACCCGGCTCCATCTCTTCCAGGGCCTTGGGCAGGGCGACCCAGATCTGCTGGCCGAACATCGCCCCGCCCTGCGTCTGGAATTTCGCAGGCGAACGCTCCGAATGGACGATGCCCCTGCCCGCCGTCATCCAGTTCACGTCGCCGGGCCGGATTGTCTCGACATTGCCGGCGCTGTCGCGATGAACCATCTCGCCCTCGAGTAGATAGCTCAGCGTCGAAAGGCCGATATGCGGATGCGGCCGGATCTCCGGGCCGGCCCCGGCGCGGAACACGATCGGTCCGAAATGGTCGAGGAAGATGAAGGGACCGACCGTCCGGCGCTGCGCAGACGGCAGCGCGCGACGAACCTTGAAGCCATCACCAAGATCCCGAACAGGTGGAAGCAGAACCTCTTCCACCGCTAGGTCGACCGTCGCACTCGAAATGGTCATTGCCGCCTCCTGTGCGTGGCGTGGGTCAGGCGGCTTTAGCGAGCGCCTGCATTGCACCCGAGAGCGCAGCCTCGCGCGCTTCAGGCCCGAAGCCGATCTTCTCGGCGTGGATGAAAGTGACATCGGTCAGCCCGATGAAGCCCAGAAGGGTCCGCAGATAGGGTTCCTGGAAATCCATCGCCTGAGCGGGACCTTCAGAGTAAAGACCGCCCCGAGACTCGATGACGAAGACGCGCTTGCCGGTCAGCAGCCCCTGCGGACCCGCCTCCGAATAGCTGAACGTCTCGCCAGCACGCAGAACGTAATCGAACCAGGCGCGCAGGCCGGTCGGGATGCTGAAATTGTACATCGGCGCGCCAATCACGACGGCGTCCGCGGAGCGGAGTTCGGCAATCAGTTCGTCCGAAAGAGCTCGGGCGGCGAGTTCCGTGTCGGTCGCGGGCTCGCCGCGGACACCCGCCACATCGGCGGTGGTAAGATGCGGAACCGGCACGGTACCAAGGTCGCGACGAATAACGGTTGCGCCGGGGCTGGCCTCCAGCAAGCGGTGAACAGCTTCCTCGACCAGAATTTTGGAAACGGACCCGTCGCCAAGAACACTGCTGTTGAGGACCAGAATACTTGCCATAACACTCTCCTTGGTACTGACCGATCCAAGATGCTGTTCAAAGGCGCGCGACGGTAGCCTCGCACAGCGCCAAGCTGTGTCGCGAAAACTGGAACGGCTGCGTCGGACGTAAACCTAGATCGAGGCGGCTGCGTATTCACCGCAGCGGCGTGCCGAAGGCTGCATGACTATGCCCGTATAGCCTCGCCTGCCTGTTGCTTCGGTATATCGAGCGCGGTCACCGCTCGCTTTCCGCTTCCCGCCCACGGCCATGATCACCCGCGTGCGGCGCCTCGTATGTCTCCCAACGGCATCGACTGCACTGAAGCCAAGAAGGCCAGAACCGGATCGCATGATCCGTCGTTTCGTCCGCGGCTTTTTACTTCCGCAGCGTATTCCACGGTGCATCGCTGGAGACATCGACCACCTCGTACCCTGTCGGTCTGACGGAGGGTCCGAGGATTGCGGCGATCTTCGCGGGCTGGTCGCCGGTATTGAACGAGGCGTGCACGACATCTGCCGGGATGAAGGCGGAATCGCCGGGACCGAGGATGCGCTTCTCACGATCGATCCACTGCTCGACCTGCCCGGCAAGGACAAGCACCACCTCTTCTTGGTCGGGATGCTTGTGGAAACTGTGTCCTTTGCCCGGATCGAAATTGACCTCGATCACCGTGAGTTGCTTGGCGCCCGTACTGGGCGGATCGCTGAGCCGCCGGGACGATCCAAAGTCATCGACCTTGAGCTGGGCTTCATTCGCGATAACGAATCTACCAGGCATCGGATTGCTCCCCACATTTGTTCTCTGATTTGGCAGCTCTTGAGTTTGACCGAATGCCGCATCAAACGGCAGAGCGGCGCTCAATGCTCCACGCGCGCTAAGCGCAAGGACGTCGTGCGTAAAACTCCAGTGCCGACCGCACGAATTCGCACACGGCCAGGGGACCGCCGGGAACCGCCGAGCCGATGACCCGCAATCCGAACGCCTTGACGACCTGCGGATTGTCCGCACTGATTTCGCCGACCAATTGGCTGGGGCGGAAAATCCCTTGCGCCAGCACAACGTCGGCCGGTCGCGACAACCGGGCCGTGACCAGCCCGTACACATTGGACTGGTTCATGTCGAAATCGATCTCGCCCAGCAGCTTCGGATACCCCTCTCTCTCCCGCCCGGCGAGCATTCCTCGTTCGTTGGAAATGAAGATGTGCGGACAAATCCGACATTTTCGCCGCGGAAACGCGCGTGGATGATGTGGATGTATTCCCGGAACGGACCGACGCTGCTGAACCCGTAGGACAGGAACATCACCGACACTTTGGTGTCTTGTTCGATTTCCAGGTCGGGAGGCAGCAACGCCGCCGCCGCCTCCGCATTCGTCCGATAGCTGAACGTCACCTGGTTCACGCCCCTGAACGACGCGTTTGTGAAACTCAGAGGGTCTGCATGTACTGGCATCGTTTGTGCCAGGATCCCGAGTCAGTTTGCCACGCATTGTCACGTGGCTCCTTCCGCCAAGTTTCCGATCCCCAGGTCGAGCCTGCATCGAGAAGCGAGCCCCGGGGGCGTCATTCAGAGAGCCGAGGCTGCCTGCGAGGAGATCACTCGGTGGCGCCCGCAACTCGCCATCAGCAGCCAGTCATGGCGCATCTCGTCAGGGAAAACGCTGCGGCCTTGCGAGCTTCTGAGCCTCGGGCATGTACCACTTGATGACGTCCCGGGCCGGGTCGGCGAGCGCCGACTTCCAATCGCGGAACAGCTCGGTGACTAGCGCGAGAGACGTATTCGGGACCGCACCGGCTGCCGTCAGGCGTTCGATCGCGGTGCGGTGGGCGAGCTGTGACATGCCGCCAACCGCGTCGACGACGAACATGGCTTCGTAGCCATCGTCCATTGCGTCGATGACCGGGAATGCCAGACAGATCTCGGTGTAGAGCGCGCCGAAGATCAGCCTCTTCTGCCCGTCTTTTCGACAGCGGCCCGGAATGCGGCATCTTCCCAGGCATCCATCGAGCTTCGGTCGATGACTTCGACGTCGGACAGTTCGTCCCTGATCGAAGCTCGGGTCGGACCGTTCACGCCCATCTCAACGCCGACCGTGCTCAGCACCACAGGGATATTGAAAGCTTTGGCGGCCCTGATCAGAAACCGGACGTTCAGATCGATCTCGTCCGGTGTCGTCTCGGACTTCACCTTCTCGAACATCTCTTTCTGATAGTCGATCAGGATGAGCGCGACCTGTTCCGCAGTCCAGACACCGTGGGCTTCACTCATAACGATTTCCTTTGTCTGGGCGTGAGTAGGACACGCGACCGGGTTTGCTGATGCCCGGTCGTCCCAAATCATCGGCTGGTTTGCTTCAATGCACGGGCTGGGTCCGGCGGGCATCCAGGCTTAACGAGCCCGCGCCGAAGGCAGCGACCTGAAGCAGACCACCGGCAATAGCGATGTTCTTGAGGAAATGGATCAGTTGGTTCTGGTCCGCGAGATCATGGTGAAACGCCAACGCGGCCGCCACGCTAAAGCCCGCCAGGACCAGGGCGATGATCCGTGTCTGATATCCAATCACGAGCAACACCCCGCCTCCGACCTCGACGATGATCGCGATCAGGTAGCCGAGAAGCGGTGCCGGAAGACCCGCCGAGGCGATATAGCCTTGTGTCATCGCGGGGGCCGCGATCTTGCCGAGGCCGCTCAGAAGAAACAGAACGGCGATCAGCACACGGCCGGCAGCCGCAAGTGTCGTGGTTTGATTTTGCATTCGTGATACCTGCGCTGTCTGAAAAGGGTGGTCAGAGGCCCATCGGCCTCCACCAATCCACACACATCGTTCCCGAAGGCGATGTGGTAGTGTTACATCAAGGCAAGCTGTGTCGCGAAAAGTGGAACGCTCATGTTGGACCTTGAGGACCTGCAAACATTTGTCGAAGTGGCCGATGCTGGCGGCGTCTCGCCGGCCGCCCGCCGGCTCGGGGTCTCCAAATCCATCGTCAGCCGGCGACTGTTCCGGCTGGAAGCGGAACTTGGTGTGCAGCTTCTCGCACGGACCACCCGGGGCGCCGCGCTGACCGAAGCCGGCGTCACGTTCCGCGACCACGCGGCCCGGGTCTGCGCCGAAATAGATGTCGCGCGGGAGACCATCCTGCCCGCTGGCGAGCTGCGCGGGCGCCTGCGGATCGCAGCGCCGCTCTCCTTCGGAACAACACATCTGGCGCCGGTGTTTGCAGAACTTGCGAAGCGCCACCCGCTGCTGAGCGTGCATGCGTCTTACAGTGATCGCTTCGTCGATCTTGTCGGAGAGGGTTTCGACTGCGCCATACGTGTCGGCTACCTTCCCGACTCCGACCTGATCGCGCGTCGCATAGGGCCGATCTATGGAAGGCTCGTCGCGAGTCCGGATTACATCAAGGAGCATGGAGCTCCAGAGACGCTTGACGACCTTCCGATGCACCAAGCCGTGTTGCAGGGTACGGAAGCTTGGCAACTTATCGACGCAGACAAGACTGTTACCGCTCACCCGCAGGGACGGTTCAAGGCGGACAACGGCGTCGCGCTCGTCGCCGCGGCAGTGGCGGGCCTAGGGATCGCCGCGCTGCCGGATTTCCTGACCGAGGACCATTTGGCTTCCGGCGCCTTGGTCCCGGTGATGACACGCTATCGGTTTCCTGAGGCCGGCATATATGTCGTCCGACCGCCGGGACAGCACCCGGCGCGGAAAATCCGGGTGCTCACCGAACTGATGATCCAACATTTCGGCTCGGCGCCGGGATAGGGTAAAGGCGAACCAAGGCGCACCCGTGAGCATCGAGATTGATCGCGGCCTCCACCGGCGCGCCGATTACAAGTCAGCTCCCGACAGTATCGCCGGCACTGCAACAGGCGTCTCCAGAGTGTTCAGGACGAAAAGCAGTTGCCGATCTTCCGCTTCATCTAAAGTTCTTGGATGGCAAGAGCTGTCAGGAATCGGGCGACATAGGGGCCAAACGCTACATTTCGCATCGCTCATGCGAGTCCAATGTCACGGCGATGCGGTGATGCCGCCGTAGACGTAGACGTAGAGCGTACGGCCGTTGATAAAACCTTCAGGCATCGGAGGCGAGGAAGACGCCGCCACCGCGCCCTTGCTGCGCGGGTCCTGACGACGCTTCGCTCAGGTCCGTACCCTAAGGGCTTGCTCCAGCCGATCGGCAATCTGTGTGACGATATAGGCAATAACCATATAGATCACGACGGCAATTACGAAGGCTTCGAGGTAGTAGAAGTTCAGCGCGGCGGTCAGCTGGGACTGGGCGAATATATCGACGACCTCGATGGCAAATCCGAGTGAAAGCGCCTTCATGATGACCATCATCGAGGTTGTCAGGTCGGGAATTGCGTGAGAGCCACCTGAGGAAACAGAATCCGTCGGAACATTTGGCCGACGATGGCAGATGCGGCTCCAATTGGTGGAACCTCCTAGTGAGAAATGGAGGTGCCGGATACTGGCCGCTCAAATTTCTATTGTAGCTAGCTTAACTTTAAGTATAGTTGATCATCTAAATTTCTCTGTAACGCCGGCAATTCTCGGATGGGGTTTATGCCTTCCATTCGAGGAAACGCGCGGGCCTTGTTTGCCGATCACGGCAACTCCGTGAGTGCCATCGATGAACTGATATTCCCAGTGCCAAAAAGCTTCTGTTTCTAGCGACGAATTTACTGTCAGGACGATAACATGCGGGTCGTTAGTGCCATTTGGATTTTGCTTCGTCGACTGCCACGGCCCTTGCTGTCCGTCACGCTGCTGGGCTGGGCTTTTATGGTCTGGTCAAAGATGGTTCCCACAACACCTGATCTTTGTTTAAGGGGAACATTCGCGCAGGCGCTTACGGCTAGGGCTGAAGCGGCGGTTGCAGGGGTGACCTGACGCTGGTCGCGTTATCGTGGTGCGCTATGCTGATGGGGATGATGGCCCCGCTGCTGGCGGCGCCGTTGGCCCATGTTTGGCAGCAGACCATTGGGCCTCCGCGGTAGCACGCAAGTTTGCTGTTCATGTTTCCCTACCTCTTGGTCTGGCTGGCAGTCGGCGTCGTCCTGATCCCGATTGTGGACCTGATCCAGGTGTCATTCTTGCCAGCGCTCTTCGGCGGGGCCATCGCTCTGATTCAAAGGCCGCAAGCGCCACATCATTACCGACACCGAGGGACACTTGGTCGGGCTGACGGTGCACACGGCTAACATCCAGGACAGGGATGGGGCAGTCGGCGTCAGCGCCTCCATTCGACGGCTTTATCCCTGGTTACGCCATCTGTTCGCCGACGGCGCCTATGCCGGAGAAAAACTGTCGCAGGCTCTGGCCAATCTCGGCACATGGACCATCGAAATTATCAAGCGCTCCGGCGCGGCCAAGGGCTTTGAGGTGGCTCTTCTCCGCTCGACGATGTGGAAAGGATAGGACTGGCATTCGCGTCGTGTAACTTAGACGTCCGCGCCTTAATGCGGCAAGACCGGTCGCATCTATGTTTGAGGGCATCGCGTTGAAACACCAAGAGCGCTAAGGGAGAACAAGCGGTGATTTTGGTGGGCGATCGCTATGATCGCTGCCCGGGTCGCCCGCAGTCAACTGTGCCGGCCATGGGAACGAGTTAGGAGCGCCAAATCCGGCTATTTAGTTGCGCGCGAGGAACATGAAAGCCGCGATCAGCCTTCGGTAGTTCCGGCCTGTCTGGAGCACCTATCAAATTGCTCTAGTCGACTGGAATCGCGCCAAATCACCAGTACATACATCGGCTACTTGAGCTTCGCCTCAAGCTTTTCGTCCCCAAAAGAATTACCTCCCAGGTGTGGCTCGATATCCGAAGCTTTATGATCCTATCCCACATCCGAGATATCCCCTCCGATCGATAATAGTGTTGCAGACGCGCCACTGCAATTGCTTACCGCGATCACTTCCGAGGATTGCTGATCCCGAGGACGTACATCAATAGGGCGTGGCGAGGATCGACTCGCCTCAGCCAATCGGACCGAGCGTACATCCGATCAGTGATCCTGAAGCGATCGCGCGCAGGAACTGCTGGAGAGAGCCATCCAATTCGTCGCTAATCCGGCGATGCGGCAGCGCGTTGAGCGGGATTTTCAGATAACGCAGGCCATTTTCCTCGACCTGAGGCAGCTCTCCTCCGCGAATATTGACCTGGAGGGCATGCAACATGAGCCTTGGCATCGGCAATGCCCTGTCTCGCGCCTCTCGAAGCCTGATGAACGCACTCCGAGATTGACCGGCGACGTGCTGGTTTTTCTCTTTCTGCTCCGCCACCGAACTCTCCCACAGAGCCTGGCGCCCTCCCGGCCTGTAGTCGTGACCGGTAAAGAGACGGGTCTCGCCGGGTAAGCTCAAAATGTCCTGGATGGACTGCCACAGATCAGCTGCGCTGCCGCCTGGAAAATCTGCACGGGCGGAGCCGCTATCGGGCATGAAAAGTGTGTCGTGAATGAACGCTGCATCGCCGATGACATAGCTTATCGACGCCAAGGTGTGTCCTGGCGAGTGCGTGACGCGCGCTTCCAGCTCGCCGATGTTGAAGGTCTCGCCGTCGCAAAACAGCCGATCCCATTGTGAGCCGTCACACGGGAGATCCGAGAAGTTATAGATCCGTTGCCAGATCCGCTGCACTTGCTTCACGCGCCCGCCGATCGCTGTCGGCACGCCGGTTTTTGCCTTGAGATAACCCGCGGCCGAAAAGTGATCGGCATGCGGATGGGTGTCCAGGATCCACTCGAGCTTCAAATTGTGGCTGTTGATGTAGTCGAGGATCGTGTCGCATTTGTCGTTGCCGTCGAGCCAGACTTTTCGTCGAAATCGAGCACTGGGTCGACGATGGCGCATCTTCGCGAACTCGGGCATGCAACGACATATTGGATGCTGCCCGTCCGTGCATCGTAGAAGCCGACGACTTCAGGCTGCTGCATGGGCGATGCCCTCGACTGCGGCTCGCGGGAAAAAGATCGCCCGGCCAGGGTCGAGGTCGTAGTCACGCTCGAAGTCCGTTGCGTCGGACGCAATCTGCGCCACGGCATCGAGTATGAACTGCACCTTCTCGTCCGGCAGCAGAACGCTGAAATTCAACCGGGTGAATCCCGGCTTTTTCATTTCGTCGCCGGAGAGAATGGCTTGCCTGATTTCCTCGGACTGCTCGTCGTCGATCGACAGCAGTCTGTGAACATACGGGCCGGCACAGGCGCAGCCACCGCGAGCCTGGATCCCGAATCGGTCGCTAAGCATGCGCGTGATCAACTGCTGGTGGACGTAGCCGCCCTTTCCGTTTTTGACCCTAAAGGAATAGATCGGAAGCCGGTCAGGACCCGACAGGCCGAGGAGCTCCAGCCGCGGCACGTCTTTCCATGCGCGAAAAGCACGACGCGCAAGCTCGCGATTGCGCGCTACCGTCGCATCAAGTCCGATCGCATCTTTGACGATGAAGGCCAGCGCGGCTCGTATGTCGCCGATCACGTTCGGCGTGCCGGCTTCCTCGCGTGATTCCAGGCTATCGCTGTAATCGTGTGTTTTGGGTGAGACGAACTTCACCGTCCCGCCACCTGGCCACGACGGCTTTGTCTCTGAAAGTCCATCGCGTCGAACGATCAAGATGCCGGAGGCACCGGGGCCCCCGAGGAACTTGTGAGGCGAAACGACTATCGCGTCGATCTCGGCATCAGGGGCGGGCGACATGGAAATCGGCAGATAAGGACCTGCGCCGGCATAGTCCCAGATCATCTTTGCGCCGGCGGCGTTCGCCATCGCGGTGACGGCCGCGACATCGCTCGTGATGCCCGTTACGTTCGAGGCCGCGGACATGGTGCATATCGTCAGAGTTGGCGACCGGTCCGCAAGCGCGTCCTTGAGGTGAGACAGGTCAGGCCCGCCGGACGGATCCTCGGCGATTCCACGATTTCTGCTCCGCTCTCGCGCCAGGGCAGAATGTTGGAGTGATGCTCATAGGGACCGATAATGATCCGAGCGCGCTTGCCCGCTGCCACGGCTTCGGCGACGCCGAATAGCTTGACGAGGCGGTTGATCCCCGACGTAGCGCCGGAGCCGGTGAAGATCACAGCATGCCGTTCGGTGGCCCCGCAGAATTGACCGACCAGGGCGCGCGCTTCCCGACGCATGCGGGTCATGAAGCCTCCGCAATAGGAGGCTTCCGTGTGGCTGTTGGCGTAGTACGGCAGGACCTCCTCAAGCACAAAGCGCTCGATCTGACGGAGTGCGCGGCCTGACGCGACATAGTCGGCGTACACCAGGTCCTTTTGCCCGTAGGGACCCACGATTTTCGCCGTCGATCCCACAAGCCCATCCCGGAGGTCGGCGGTGACGTCAGCCTTTTTCTTCAGCCCCTGGCGGAACTTTGACAGAGGGGTCTCGGTCTGCCCTGTCGTCGGGCGAGCTGCTTGCACGGTCATTCTCCCCGGCTCGGATGTTGACTCGGATTGTAGCCTGCTCCACGGTCGAAAAAATTCACCTATTTTCTGCAATTTCTTGCAAAGAGCGTGTCAGATGATCGAAGATCGGGCGAAAATCGATGTATTTGATATGAAGATTTTGACGGCCATGCAGATCGATGCAAGCCTTTCGCAGCGAGATTTGGCGGAGAGGGTCGGCCTGTCCCAGAACGCGTGCTGGCGGCGGATCCAGCGCCTGCAGTCGCTAGGTCTTATCCGGGGGTCGCACAGCAATATCGATCTGCGAGCGCTGGGTCTCGACCTGACGGTTTTCGTAATGGTCCGCACTCGCCACCATTCCAAGGAGTGGAGTGAGGCGTTCCGTGCCCATGTTGAACGGTTGCCGGAGGTGATCGATTTCTATCGGATCGGAGGGGACTGGGACTATCTGATCAAGGTCGTGACGCAAGGCATGTCCGGCTACGATGCGTTCTACCAGAAACTGATCACGAACTTCGACCTGGCTACGGTGACAGGCTTCTTCTCGATGGAAGCGATCATCAACAATCGTCCAGTGGATCTGACCAATCTGCGATAATCCGGCGCGCAATTGGGACGCGCCGCTGGCCGTCGAGCAAGCCTTCGGCCGCAGGCCCCGCCAAGGTGTCTATTACAAGCCCACAGATCTGGCTGCGAGCTGGCCCCGCACGTCGGCTGTTTGCAGGCTCTCAACAGAGCCTTGAGTTCCTCCGCCTTGATGCGCGGGTTCCGACGACGCTTCGCTCAGGTCCGTACCCTAAGGGCTTGCTCCAGCCGATCGGCAATCTGGGTGACGATATAGGCAATCACCATGTAGATCACGACGGCAATCACGAAGGCTTCGAGATAGTAGTAGTTCAGCGCGGCGGTCAGCTGGGACTGGGCGAATATATCGACAACCTCGATGGCAAATCCGAGAGAAAGCGCCTTCATGATGACCATCATCGAGGTTGTCAGGTCGGGAATTGCCGTGAGAGCCACCTGGGGAAACAGAATCCGTCGGAACAATTGGCCGTTCGTATAGCCCAGCGAATAGGCCGCGTCTGACTGACCGGTGTCAAAGGCGTTCAGGGCTCCCTTGATAATCTCCGATTGGAACGCAGCGATACAGCCTGTCACCGCAATAATAAGGATAACCGAGTTGGGTGTTTCGTGGGCGTTGAAGTTGACCCCGAGCAACGAGAGCAGGAACTGGAATGCCGGGGGCAGACCGAAATAGGCGAGGAAAATCACGATGACCATCGGAACGCCCTTGAAGACGATCTTGTAAGCCATGATGAGCTCTCGCAGCACCGGGACTCGTCTATATTCGACGAGTGCGAAAATGCTGCCGACTAGCGTCGACAAGACGAAAATCGTCAGCGCCATTCCAAGCGTTACAGGTACGGCGCCCAGAATTTCCTGGGTGTCCTGGAGCAAAATTTCGGTATCGAACATGGTTTAATACCCTTTAGGTCAGACGCTGGCGATGGCCGCGTTCTTGATCTGAGCTGTTGTCGTGGCCTCAGGCGCCTGCATCGGCGAGCGAAGCTCGAACAAGTGCACGATGAACCAGGCAATCAGGCACATCAGCGCATAGATGACGGCCAGGACGAGGTATGTTTCGAACTGGTACTGGTTATAGTCGCGCTCCATGATCAAGTGCGCGGTCGCCATCACGTCGGCCGCCCCGATGTACATGACCAGCGCAACGTTATGGATCAGGTAGATGATGGAATTTCCATAGCCAGGCAATGCGAAGTGCACCGCTTGCGGGCCCACGATGCGGGTGATCTTCTGGCGAAAGGTATATCCTAGACTGTCGGCCGCATCATGCTGGCCGCGATCGACGGCCAGGTATGCGGGCCGAAGGACTTCCGACAGATAGCCGCCGTGGTAAAAGCTCAGTCCGACCATCGCAGCGATCGTCGGCGAGAAGAAATCTGCGGAGCCGAACAGGGCCACCAATAGGGGGAGCCCGTAGAACGCGACGAACAACTGGAGGACGACGGGAACGCTGCGGGCATAGGACACGTAGAGGTCGGTGAGGTGGCTGACCACTGGTATCCTGCGAATCCGCAATGTTGTCGCAACGAGCGCCAAGCAAAAGCCGACCAACATGGCGGTAAACGTGATAGCGAGCGTCAGCGGCAATGCCGAGAGCAACTCGGGAATCATAGCAGAAACATCCACTTTGAAACACTCCTTCTTGCAATTCAGCCTTGCCGCTGACGATATCTACTCAGATCGCATCATTTCATATACTTGACGATGCCTTCGCCAAACCACTTCTGCGAGAGCTTTTCGATCGTAGCGTCGTCTTTCAACTCCTTCAGAACTTTGTTCACGTCATTGACCAGAACCTTGTTTTCATCTGACTTGTGAATAAGCATATAAGTATTGTGGTGAAGACTGGTTCGGACGCCACGATGTCGAGCTTCTTTTCATCGATGACGGTCTGCTCACCAAGATTTGAAGGCAGGACCAGCGCGTCGAACTTGCCGTTCTGAACTTCGTCCAAACGGTTTGGATACGGGATTCCGGCGCTCGACGCCGTCACGTCAAGCTTGTATTGCGGATTTTCTTTTTGCCAGTTCATGATGAACTTATAGGTTCCGCCGCCAGCCGTGGTCGGAACGATCCTCTTGCCGACCAGATCTTTCATTTCTTTGATGCCGCTGCCCTTTTTGCTATAGATCTTCATCAGGCTGGCGCCCATGGGGTTTTCCGGAATGAAGAACTGCTTGGCGCGCTCGGGTGACTTGTAGTAACCACCGACCGCGATGTCGTACTTCCCGGTGGCAAGGCCGGTTTCCTGCGCGATGTCCGAGACACCTTCCATTTCGAATTTGTACTGCGGCAGCTTTGCGTTGATCGCTTTGAGGAGTTCGGGTTCATATCCTTGTGGTTCGACGCCGATCGCCCCCCACGCCAGCGGCTTGGATTCTGCCGACGTTGCGATCTTGATCGTGCGAACGGTCTGACCATTGCTGATCCCCGCGGTTGCAAGAGCAATTGCGATGCCGCCGGCAACAGCCAGGGCAGCGCGACGGGAAAAACTGGATGTGATTGCAGACATTTCTTAGGTTCCCTTCTTGTTGAGCTATTGAAAAGCGAGTTCTGACTGCAGGAATTGAGCAAGTCGTGGGCTGGATGGTGCATCGAAGATCTCAGCTGGACTGCCATCGGCGGCAACCACGCCACGATCCATGAAGACGATCCGGTTCGAGATGTTCTTTGCGAATTGCATCTCGTGGGTCACAAGCAGCGAAGTGATCCCTGACGACGTGACATCCTTGATCACCTTCAGAACTTCACCGACGAGTTCAGGATCCAGCGATGACGTAGGCTCATCGAAGAGCATCACGTTGGGACGAACCGCCAGCGCACGCGCGATGCCGGTGCGCTGGAGCTGGCCGCCCGACAGCTGGGACGGATAGCTGTCCCGCTTCGCTGAGAGACCGACCCGGTCAAGCTCTCGCAGCGCGATTTCACGCGCCTCGTCCGTTGACTTGCGCTGCACGACGACCAGCGGATCCATCACGTTCTGGAGGACGGTCATGTTCTTGAAGACATTGAACTGCTGAAAGACCATCGCTGTGCGAAGCCGGATCGCCTGGACAGCGGTCTTGTCGGCGCGCTGGTAGTCCATCCGAATCTGGTCGAACGCGATGGTTCCTGACGACGGCTTGGCCAGGTAGTTGATGCATTTCAGCAGCGTGGTCTTGCCGGTGCCGCTGGGGCCGATGATCGACACCACGTCACCCCGCTTTACCGAGAGATTGACGCCGTTCAGGACCTGCGTGCTTCCGTAAGACAGCTTTACATCTTTGAGTTCAAGCATTTCTGGTTGGTCCTTCAGAGTGGGGGACGGACTGCTTTGACCGTATGCGGCGTCATCATCCGCTCTCCGCGTGGCCGAGAACGTGCATCAGCCTGTTTGCCCAGCCGAAGATCGCTATGGCGTGGACAAGGTCGATGATCTCGGCATCATTCATGCCGACGGCACGCAGCGAGGCGATGTCGTCTACCGTTGCTTCCGACGGCGCCGCCGACAGACGGCGGGCAAAGCTGTAGATTGCCGCATCGCGCGGCCCGAGCGCCTCGGGTTTGTCGAGATAAAGCGCGGTGACCACATCATCGCTCTTGGTCAGCTCTGCATGGCGGCGGGCGTGAACAACGGCGCAGAATTTGCAGCCATTGACGATCGAGGCACCCAATGCGCCAAGTTCGCGGTCGGGACGGGCAAGCCCGCCTTCGACATACATGATCGCGTTGAACAAAACGGTACGCGCAAGATAGCTCTCTGGGTCATGCGCAAGGGTTCGCACATATTCCGAAACTTTCTTGGCGGAGGGCGTAACCTTCATCGCATCGAGCTGTTCCGGCGTGGCCCCGGACAACTCGACCGGCGCGATGTATGGCTGCCAGTTCAGCGGCTTCAGGCGCACCGAGGAAATCATGCCGACCTCATCAATCGCAAGCCGGTCGCTACCCGCGTCTGGAAGTTGACGAAGGCAATCAGTTCGGAGAGCGCGACGATCTGAGGATTGTTCAATCCAGCCTGGGCGAGCAGGGCGATGTCGCTCGCCTCCGCCTTTTTCGGCATCAACGTGACCAGGTCGGCGTGCCGGGCGATAGTCGCCAATGGTTCTTCCAGAGCCGTTTCGCCCTGGGCCACGGCCCGGAGATGCGACATTCCTCGGCCCCTTGCACGAATTCCGGCCGAAACCGACGCGCTCTGAAAAGCTCATCGTCCGGCGAAAGACCGGCGGCCTTGTCCATCGCGTCGATCACCACGCGGCCTCCTTCTGCAGCAAGGGTGTTGAATCGACCCATTCGTCGCCCAGAAGTTCGGGCGTGTCGTAAGCGATCAGATTGGCGAAGTGGGTTTCGACATCTTCGGCAAACAGCGATGCGGCAATGCCGCGGACGAGACGGTCGGCCCCGGCGCTGACGGCCGGGATGTCGCCGGAGACCTTGCCATGGGTCAGCATCGCGGCGTCGTTGAAGCAATGGATATGCGCCAGCATCGGGCAGGAGCCGGGGACGCGTTCGCGAAACTCGAAGGCCGGACCGAGATCCGGCGCGTCCGACATGCCTGCACGAGCCGGCCCCATATCCGGCCTATATCGGCCATCCGACCAGGTGCGGATATGTGGGGCGATCGCCGCAAATTCCGGGCGGCCGCTGAAGTCATTTGAAAAGCCGGTTGCCGCGATCAGGAAGTCGTAGCGTATCGGCCCCTGCGTGGTTTCCACCAGCAGGGTCCCTGCCTCTTCCCTCACCGCAACTATGACGCAGTCGAGAAGGAACCGAGCATTCGAGTGGCGAGACACGCGGAGTGTCGAGGAACGCGGCGGCGGTGTCTGGGTCGAGGCGGTATAATCGAAGAATTTCCACTTCCAGGCATCGGGCAAGTGATGCATGCCGAGTACAACACCCGGGCTGCCAATGCCGGTCAGCTTGTTGATGCGCGGCATTTCCTTGCGCCGGATCAACATGTCAACAGAGCCGGCTCCCGCCTCGAGTGCCGTTGCGGCATTGTCCATGGACGAGGCACCAGCGCCAATAACCGCGACACGCTTGCCTTTCAGCGCGTCGAAATCGATGTCGTCGGCAGAATGGGCCCAATAGGCGCGATCGACGCCGCTGAGGAAATCGGGCACGGCAAAACCGCCCAACCCGGACCGACCGGTGGCCAGAACGAGGCGACGGGTGAGAACCCGGCCGGTTTCCGCGCCTTCGATATCGATCGCAATCAGATCTCCAAGGGGTGCCAGTCCGGTCATGCGCACGCTGTTGCGCACCGGCAGGCCAAGAACCTTGCGGTACCAGACAAGGTAGTCCATCCACTGGCCCTTGGGGATTTTGTCCAGCGACCGCCAAGCCTCAACGCCCCATTGCGCCGTGAACCAGGCGCGGAACGTCAATTGCGGCAGGCCGAGCGATGGACCGTGCAGTGTTTTCGGCGACCGGAGCGTTTGCATGCGGGCAAAGGTGACCCATGGTCCTTCGAGCCCGGCCGGAGCCGCATCATAGGCCACGACATTGGTTATCCCGGTCAGCACCAGCTTTGCCGTGGCAGCAAGTCCGCACATGCCGGCGCCGATCACCACGACGTCACGGACCGGCACGCCATCGTGCGAACGCGCGGGAACCCATGGCTTGGCGGGCAGTTCGAGAAAGTCGAGATCCTGCGCGAGCTGTGCTTCGAGCGCAGCAAGACCTGTCGGCGTTGGCGCGGCGGGGGTATGCTTCATATTCCTGTTCCGTGATTTGTGCCGGATGCAGGATCGTTCACCAATTGGCCAGCGAGGGTCGGATCCAGTTTTTTGAAGCCGACGATCGACCGTTCAGCCACCGCCTCGACCGCATCCATCAACGCCTGCGCGACTGGACGAAGGGGGCGTTTTTCGGCAGCCATAACGCCCCAATAAAAAAGAACGGTTGCGTCGATCGGGCGGATGACGACATCGGGCAGGGCGACGCCATAAGCGGTGAGGGGATCGATGACGGCCGCCGCACCAGTCTGACGCACGATCTGTAACGCGCCATATGCAGTATTCGTCCGGATCACTGGCCCTGTGTCGATGCCCCTGGCCGCCAAGGCCTTTGAGACATGCAACTGGAAACGTAGGGGGTTGAGCAGTGTGGCGACGCGGCGACCGGCAAAAGCGGAAAGCGGTATGACGTCAAGTTCAGCCAGCGGATCGTCCTCCCGCACGGCAGCAACATCAGGCGCTGAATAAAGCCGCAGGACATCCAGACCAGGCGTATCGAGCGGCAGGCTTGAAAACCCGATCTCGGCACGTCCGCTCCGCACCTCCTGGGCGACGATCGAGGGGAGAAACTGCCCGAGATGCGTCTCGTGCGGAAGTTCGACACCTTTGAGCTCGGCCATGGCCGTCGGGATCAAGCCAGTACCGATCGCGGAAGTGGTAACAATCTGCAGGATCCGCCGTCTGCCGGCGGCAATCATCTTGGCCCGCGCGGCAAGCTCGGTGAAGGACATCAGCAAACGCCGCGCTTCCTCCTCGAAGGCGGCACCTTCTTCAGACAACTGCACCCGCCGACCGACACGGTGCAGCAATTCGAAGCCGAGCTCTGCCTCGAGATCCTGAATGGTGCGTGTCACTGCAGGCTGGGAACACCCGAGCATCTCGGCAGCCTTGGTGATGCTGCCACTGGCGGCAACGGCAAGAAAGGCCTGGAGATCTCGTGTTTCCATTTACGCCTACATGCGTATTATGTATGAATAAGATCGTCTCATTCATTTTTGATATATGTCAAGCGGGAAACGAATATTCGCTGCGGCATGTTGCAATCGCGGGCTCAGGCCGGAATCCCATCGCCAGAAGCCGACGATGGCAGATGCGGCTCCGATTTGTGGAACCTCCTAGTGAGAAATGGAGGCTGCAATGCAACAGGAGGGAATTTATGCGCGTAAGCATTCTTGGCGCCGGAGCGATTGCTTACGGCCTTGCCGCCTATCTGGCCGAAGCGGGACATGACCCTATGCTTTGGTCGCCTTCCGGAGAACGCACCAAGGCGCTGGCCGCCGGTGGATTGCTGAAGGCTACCGGAGCTATCAAGGCAACGACTAAGGTGCGCATCGCCAAGGATTGCGAAGACGCCATTGCCGATGCCGACGTCGTCATAATCGCGTTGCCGGCTTACGGCCACAAGATGGTGATGGACGCTGCCACTCCTTATCTAAGCGACGGAACGCCGGTTATCATCAGCTCGCACAGTTCCTTTGGGGCACTGTATCTCTCCAAGCAGCTTGCGGACCGGAAGGTTAGCCTGCCGATCGTCGTCTGGGGTACCACGCTCGTGACTGGGCAACAGCGCGGGCCAGCCGAAATCGATGTTGCAACCGTTCGCCAGAAACTGGATGTCGCGACGCTGCCTTTCAGTGCTCAGGACCAAGGGTTCGAGCTTTGCACGAGCTTGTTCGGCGATCGTTTCGTCAAGCGCGACGGCATGCTTGCTATCGCGCTCAGCAACCTCAATCCGCAGAACCATCTTGGGATCGCTCTTCTTAATCTCACACGCATGGAGAAGGGAGAACAGTGGAGCCAGGCCGGAAACGTCACCCCGGCTGTCGGCCGCTTTATCGAGGCTCTGGACGCGGAACGATTGGCGATCGCCGCCCGTTTTGGAATTGCCGTGCGCACAGTTGAAGAGCATTTTTCATTGTCGTTTCACGTCCCCATGGCCACCGTTTCGGAAATGAACCAGGAGATGGATCGCCAAGGCCGCGGCGGCTTCGGCCCGTCAACCATCGAAAGCCGCTATATCCTCGAGGACGTTCCGTTCGGGCTGCTGCCGACCGTTTTGTTGGGGAAGATCAGCGGAAATTCAGCGATTCTCCATGAATCTGGAATTGCCATATTCTCGGCGGCTTACGGTCGCGATCTTAAGGGAGATAATGATATTCTTCCCGCGCTGGGCTTCGAGGGAATGGCAAAAGCGGACCTCGAAAACCTTTGCCGTAAGGGATTTTAACAAGTTTCCACAGTGGACTGGGACATAGGCCAAGTGCCCGAAAAACCACCGGGGCTGGTTGCCGGCGAGCACGACATGCAGGTTCCTCGGCGAGCGCCGGGAGATGTCTCCAGGAACTCAGCACGAGATCAAATGGTCCCGCCCGGCGGTGTGAGTGGGTCTGTAGCAGGGTCCGTCATCGAAACCCAGTGCGGCATGGTTCCATCAGTTGCCAGATGCCTGAACATTGCATCAACTGCGCAGGCGCTTCGCGCCTCCATCAAGATACCGGCCATGCAGGCGCCGACAGTCCGGAACAACGAGTGTCGTAGCCCGTTCAGGATAAGTGGTTCGTCCACAATCAGCTACGCGAGATAGACATGTTCCGATTTCTAACGTGGGCAGGGACCATCTTGGGTCTGACGATGTCACCGGCGCAGGCCGCCAGTGATGCGGATCAGGCTGTCGAACAATTTCACCGTACCTGTCTGGCCGAGGGTCCCAATTTCGAGCGCATGATAGAGACCGCGCACGAACGCAGGTGGACACTTATTGCCGAAGCAGGCTTCGCCGAACTCGCGCCAATCGCTAATCCAACCTCATTGGAGGCATGGCTGGTGGCCGAAGCGGAGGAAGGATTGCCAGCAGGAACCATCATCGGCACCACCAAGGCAACGATGAGCGGCAAACCGGTGCAGACGTGTACGCTGGCATTTCCCGATATCGATCAAGAGGCATTTCGGAAGAGTTTCTTCACCCGTACGGATGCCGAGAAGATTGCCGAAGATCGCGATACGGAGGAGTTCTCGCGTCTCTACATCCTCGTTGCCGGCGGACGTAAGCAATTTGTCCGGCTGGTGGTCCTGCCTTCAACGCCACCAGGAAACCCGCGCGTCGTTGCCAGTTCGATCATGGCCGACTGACATGTCATTCCTCCCGCCCCCGTGCTCCTCTGGAGGGCGAACACTGCGAAATGTCGCGAGCAGCAGAAGGTCGTAGATAATTTTCAGCCCACCGGCGATGATCAGGGGCCAGCCAAAGCTGGAGACGGCAAGGAGAGCCCCTGCGAGGACCGGACTGGCGGCCGCCGCGAGGCTGCGGGGGACGGCGGTGATGCTCGCCGCGGCAGCCCGCTCTTCGGGCGTCACCACGGCCATGACGTACGATGTGCGGGTCGGCACGTCCATCTGCGACAGCGCGCTTCTAATCAGCAGAAGAGCGATAGCCGGAGCGACGCTCGGCATGAACGGGATGAGCACCAGACAGAGGCTCGACGGAAGGTGCGTAAACACCATCGTGTTTATGAGTCCGATCTGCTGGGAAATTCGCACAGCGACCAAATAGGACGCAGCCGAAAGGACACCCGTCCAGAAGAAGATTGCGCCGGTCGCGGCCAGCGACAGGCCGAACCGTTGAAAGAGCCAGAGGGCCAACAACGATTGGACGATGAAGCCGCCTGCGAAAGCGTCGAGGCTGAAGAGCGCTGCGAGTGACAGAACGATGGAGCGAGACCTGCGCAATGGCTGTGCCGACACTTTGCCTGCATCAGGCGCGTCACTCGGCAGCCGCCGATAGAGGAGCACCGCCGCCAACCCAAGTGAGGCATAAAATAGAAAAGCTGCCTGGAGGGCCTGCTTCATTTCCAGGCCGATGGCGTCGCGGAGAAAGTCGGGCGCTCCTGCGGCCAGCGCTCCGACGGCGCCGGCGAGAGAGCCGATGAGGCTGTAGCGCGCAAAGAGCGCCGTGCGGTCGCGGTCGGTGACGCTCTGCGCAAGCTGCGCATGTTCGAGCGGTAGAAACACGCTGACGTCCCCTGAAGATGGGTTCAGCGTGCCGACGAACGCGATGAGAAGCAGCGGCCAGAAGTCGTGAACGACAGCGAAGACCACCCCCGTTGCTATCATCAGGACAGCCGCTGCGGTCAGCAGCGCTCGACGGGAGAAGCGGTGCGCGACGATCCCAACAGCCAGGGTGAGGACGGCTGAGCCCGCGAGCGTCGCCGTCGACAGGGTTCCGATCTCGAAGGCGTCGAAGCCGAGCGTGGCCAGATAGGCGGGAAGCAGGATGCTGACCAGACCGTCACCGAACGCCCGCAGTCCCCTTGATATCAGCAGGTTCGCAGCAGTCGGCTCAGCACCGGCAGGAAGGAGCCTGAAGCGCCGCTTCGAAATAGCTTTGCGCAAACCGTGCGCGAGCCACTGTAACGTCAACAATGCCTCCTCACCACTGGTAAGCGGCGCTGGCTGCACGGGTTAGATCGCTCCCGTTGCCATCCCGTAGAGCAGCCCGAGGATCGAACAGCCGACGAGCACCGGGAGCATGCCGATCTTGAAGCGAAACACCGCTAGCAGCGCACCCAATGTCAGGACGAGGGACGGGACGTTGACGGAGCTGAATGCGGGCACATCGACCGTCATGCCGAACCCTTTGACCTCGCGCAGTGCTCCAAACAGAACGTGAAGCGCGAACCACACCGCCAGGTTCAGGATCACGCCCACCACGGCTGCCGTTATGGTCGCCAGCGCGGCGGACAAGGCCTTGTTGCTGCGCAACGTTTCCACGAACGGCGCACCGACAAATATCCAGAGGAAGCAAGGTGTGAAGGTGACCCAGGTGGTGAGCAGGCCGCCCAACGTTCCAGCGAGCAGCGGATTAAGCGATCCCGGCGCTCGATACGCGCCCATGAACCCGACGAACTGCGTCACCATGATCAAGGGGCCAGGCGTCGTCTCCGCCATGCCGAGGCCGTCCAGCATCTCGCCTGGCTTCAGCCAGCCATATGTATCGACAGCCTGCTGCGCCACGTAAGCGAGGACGGCGTAGGCGCCTCCGAAGGTCACGACCGCCATCTTCGAGAAAAAGACCGCGATATCGGCGAAGACATTGCCGGACCCGAACAGCACGAAAAGGCCGAGGACAGGTGCCAGCCATAGCACCAGAAACACACCTCCGATCTTCAACGACCAGCTGACCGGCGGGCGAGCATGGGCAGGAATGCCTTCGCCGAGCGCCGATTCCGCGTCGGCGACCTGCTTGCCGCCGACCTTGCCATGGCCGTTGCCCGCCATGAACGCTGCCAGCCCGGCCCGCCCGCCGACGTACCCGATCACTCCGGCCGTCAGGACAATGAGCGGGAACGGGAGATGGAACAGGAAGAGCCCGATAAAGGCGGCGGCGGCGAGGCCTGTCATGACCTTGTTCTTGAGCGCTCGCTTGCCGACCCGGATAACCGCCTCGAGCACGATGGCGAGGACAGCGGCCTTCAGGCCGAAGAAAAGCGCCTGCACCGCGCCGACATTGCCTAAAATCGCATAGATCCAGCTCAGCGCCATGATGGCGATGACGCCCGGCAGTACGAACAGCGTGCCGGCCACGAGCCCGCCTCGGGTTTTATGCAGGAGCCACCCGATGTAGACGGCGAGCTGCTGGGCCTCCGGTCCTGGCAGCAGCATGCAGTAGTTCAGCGCATGCAGGAACCGCGTCTCGCCGATCCAGCGCTTCTCCTCAACGAGGATGCGATGCATTACCGCGATCTGGCCGGCCGGGCCACCAAAACTCAACGCAGCGACTCGCGCCCAGACCCGCACTGCTTCGCGGAAGGGGATGCAATGCGAAGGTTCATCCCCCAGCGCATTCGGATGGACGGCATGGACGCTGGTCATTGGTTCCCCTCACCCGCGCTTCTGGCGGAAATACTGGTAGAGATTGTCGAAGACCGGGCCGCCCTGCGCGATCCGCTGCTCGTCGCCCTTATTCGTCATGGCGATGCCCGCGATTAGGCTGGCAATGCCCGTCGTCTCGTCGCGCCCGAACTTGCCGTCCTTGAGGTCGATATCATGGACGATCTCGGCGATGGCCTGCAGCGCCGGGTCGTCAAGCCCGGCCCGGGTGAGCAGCACCTCGAAGCTGCAGCGGTCGCCCTCATGGGTGACCTCACCGTCAAACATATCAAAGCGCAGCTCTCTCGGCTTCGCCGCATAGCTCTTGCCCGGGACGAAGCGGATGACGGCGTCTGGATCAATGAAGCGGCGGATCAGCCAGCTGCAGGCAATCCGGTCGATATGCACGTCACGGCGTGTCACCCAGATCCGGCCCTTGAGGTCCGTGATCGGCTCAGCCGCCTTCGACTCCTCGGTCATGGGCTGGTCCTCCACGACATGCGTTTCGAGCTCGGCGAGCAACCCCTCAACCGCGAGGCGACCGGTAGCGCCGAAAAAATCGATCGTGTCCACTTCGGCGACCCGCTTGCGCATTCGGTTGAGCTGCGGCCGCGTCTCCACACGTTTCTCCGGCGCAGCGTTCGCGCCGATCTCGGCGGCGAGACCACGCGCTTCTTTGGCGATCTCCGCATAGTCGGCATCACGCGCCGCATCGAACAGCGCCTGGACCTGGGCATCCGACAGCCCGTCGACGAGACGCGCCTCGCACACCATCGCCTCGCCACCACCCGCGACGATCTCCTTCAGGAGCCACTCGAAATCCTCCTGCGTCTCGGCATTGGCCGGCAGTGCATAGACGGTGCTTTTCACCGCGACCGCGCCGATGCCTTGCAGCCGCCGCCAGATCTTCACCCGGAAATAGGCCGGCTTGCTCGGCAGCCGATGGATAAGGAGCAGCCAGCGCTGTTCCGTCGTTTCCCCCTCACTCATAAGTGAACCGTATCACGTGCACAAATAAATGCAACACTTGTATCATTTCACATTCGGGCGTAGCGTTGACCTCCTTATGGCAGTGGGCCGCCTGGGCTTGTTGCCAAATCAAGGGAGACAAGGCCGTGAAATGGGTTACCCGCGAACGTCCGGTCATCGACCGCATTGCCTGCCCCTGGCTGATCGCCCGCTTCATCGACAAGGAGTCCGAATTCCTGTTCGTGCCACCCGATCAGGTGATCCGGGTTGCACAGGAGACGGGCGCTACGCCGTATGACGTGCCCGGCGTCGAATTCACGCATGTCGGCGACGGCTGCAGTGTCGACACCTTCGTCTCGAAATACGGCCTCGAGCGCACCCGGCGATCGTGACCATTGCCGCGATCGTGCGCGGTGCCGACACCGACCGGCATGACCTGACGCCGCAATCGGCCGGGTTGCTGGCGATCTCCATGGGTCTGCGGGACCTGACGCCCGACGACCATGAGGTGCTGAACCACGGCTTCGTCATCTATGACGCGCTCTACGCGTGGGCTTCGGGCCGCAAAGCGGAAACGCACAGCTGGCCTCCCGCCACGAAGCCAGCAGCCGCATGACGAATTGGGCAATGGGGGCAGATCACAAGGAGAAACCCCATGCATGCAAAACTCGTGACCGGAGCAATGCTGATCGCGATGTCGGCGCTGCTCCAACCGGCATCGGCGGCACCCGATTGGCAAACAATCGCAAAGGCGCTCGGCAAATCCGGAGCAGAGACGCCTGATGGCGTCTATCGAGTGGGCTTGCCACGAACGGACCTGAAGGTGTCGCTCGACGGCGTGGCCCTGAAACCCGGCTTTGCGCTCGGAGGCTGGGTCGCGTTCGAACCCATGGGAAATCAGACTATGGTCATGGGCGACATCGTTCTGACGCAGGACGAGGTGAACCCGGTCATGAAGAAGTTGGAAGAAGGCGGGATCGAGATCACCGCGGTGCACAACCACCTGCTGCGCGCGGAGCCGATGACGCTCTACATGCACGTGTTCGGCCAGGGCGACCCGGTTACGCTCGCCACAGCGCTTCATGCCGGATTGGCGCTGAGCAAAACACCGATGGGAGGCGGCGCCCAGCCGCAAGCCGCTCCGCAGATCGACTTCGACGCAGCCGGTGTCGACCAAACCATCGGTTATAAGGGCAAAGCCAATGGCGCGATCTACCAGTTCACGATCCCGCGCGCTAAGCCGGTCGAGGAAAATGGAATGGAAGTGCCGGCGGCCATGGGCTCGGCAATAGCGATCAACTTCCAATCGACAGGTGGCGGCAAGGCGGCGATCACGGGAGATTTTGTGCTGACCGCAAAGGAGGTCAATCTGGTTATCAAAGCCATGCAGGACAACGGCATCGAGATCACCGCACTGCATAGCCACATGCTCGATGAGCAGCCGCGGCTCTTCTTCATGCATTTCTGGGCGAACGACGATGTGCAGAAGCTGGCGAAAGGCCTGCGCGCAGCCCTCGACAAGGTCGCCGTCAAGAAGAGCTAGATTGGTGGCCCGTCCAACGGCGGAGTTCGGCCGGCTCGGAGCGATCGCCGGCCTTCTTCCCGCCGCCTCGGGAATTGTTCTCTGGCAGGGCGTCTTTCTGCCACCAGCATTCCGCCGGAGATCGCCTTTCCACCGCACACGAGACTCAAAAGGCGGGCCGGGTTTTTGCGAACCGATGCGTTCGGAACGATCGGAGGCCCGCTTCGTTCTGATCCGATGGACTGGATTAGACTAGGCCTCCTGGCGTTGGCGGGGTTCCTCACCTGGACGCTGAACACCCTCTCGGCCGGAGGCGGAGGTCTATTGCTGATCCCCGCCGTGACTTTCATCACAGGGAGCGCGGCGGTTGCGCCGGTCATCACCTTGACCGAGCTCATCGGCAATCCCATCCGCGCCCTGGCCTTCCGGCGCGACATCGATTGGAGCCTCGTCCGTTGGTACCTGCCCGGCGCCATCGCCGGTGCCGCTGCGGGCTCCTGGCTCTTCGCCAACAGTCGGGCGGAATGGCTCCAGATACTCATAGGGATCTATCTGATCAGTGCAGTCTGGGAATTTCGCGGCGGGGCGCGCGAGCGGAGCTACCGAGCCCGCCGCTGGTGGTTCCTCCCGGCCGGCCTGATCGTCGCGCTGTTGTCGGCGCTGATGGGCACGGTGGGACCCGTCTTGAATTCGCTCTATCTGAACTACGGTTCGGAGAAGGAGACGTTGGTCGCCACGAAATCGGTGAACTCGTTTGTGACCGATGTCGTCAAGATCGCGGTATTCACCGGACTTGGCGCGCTCGGGGGTCAGGCGGCCATGTACGGCGCAGCCGCGGGTTTGGGCGCTGCGCTTGCCAATCTGCTGGCCAAGCGCTGGCTCGAGCGCCTGAGTGGACGACAGTTCCGCGGCCTTGTGGTCGCGCTCATGGCTGTCAGTGGAGCGCTGATGGTCTGGAACCAGCACAGCTTTGTTGTGCAGGCCTGGCGCGCGGCCACAGGAATGTCTTAACAATGTCGACGTTGGCTGAAGCCCTTCGCGCGCTGTGCCTTAGCTTGGTTGGCCGGTCCCGCGACGCGCAGCAGCTGGCGAAAGGACTGCGCGCGGCCCCTTGACAAGGTCGCCGTCAAGAAAGGCTAGGCTTCCCGACCGCCTGTATCAGACGTGGCTCTTGGGCTGGCTCCTTCGAACCAGTCGGGCCTAACCCGCTCAGGTTGGAGAAGCTTCGCGAGGTCAGATGACGCTCAGCGTCACGGCGGCAAGAACAAGATAACGGCCAACCTTGGCGGCAGTGACCAGCAAAAAAAGCTCGCGCAGGACACCGGCAATGACGGTCAGCCTCGCGAAACGCGTTGGGGGCAGAAACGCCATCTTTTCAGATAACCGGGCGGCGGCCGCTATCGGCCAGATGACAGGCTGCAACGCCGCCATGCGGCACCGATCGCAGCATCGGTTCCTCGACCCGGCAGACATCGATCGCCACCGGAATCTGGCCCCATTCCGGTGTCGGCGGTGCGACGCCAAGTCCGAGAAAGCTGAGCGTCGCGATGGCCAGCACAAGGGCGCCGGCGTCGGCGCTTGCGTAGACGACGACGAGAGCGAGCACATGCGGCAGGATATGGCGGACAAATATCCACAGATGACCGGCGCCCATGACTCTCGCCGCCTCGATATAGGGCTGTTGCAGCTCGGCGGTGACGACGGCGCGGCTCATGCGGGCATAGTTCGCCCACCACGCCAGGGTGAGCGCCGTGATCATCGACCAATAGCCCGTGCCCAGAATGCCGATCAGCGCCAGCGCGATCACCAGGCTCGGAAGTGCCAGCGCAATGTCGATGATGCTGATCAGGACAAGCTCGACGCGACCGCCGACATAGCCGGCGAAGGAGCCGATCGTCACCCCGATTGCCAAGGCAGCGACAAGCACGATGACCATCGCCACCAGGGAAATGCGGGCGCCACCAACGATGCGGCTGAAGACGTCTCGGCCGAGATAGTCGGTGCCGAGCCAGTGGCTCCAGCTCATGCCCTCCAGTGTCGCCGAATAGTCCTGCGCACTCGGATCGTAAGGCATGATCGCAGGAGCGAAGATGCCGATCAGCACAAAGCCGATTACGGGGAGCAGCACCAGCCACGGCCAGTCCTTGATGTCCCTGATAGCAGAAATGTTCATCGCCTCATGCTCCCCGCGCCCGGCGCATTCGCGGATCCGCGACGATGCAAATCATGTCGACGATGAAATTGACCATGACGAAGAAGACGACAAACAGCAGCAGCACCGACTGCATGCCGATGAAGTCGCGGAAGCGTATCGCCTCGATGAAAAAGGCACCGACGCCGCGCAATGCAAATACCGTCTCGACGACGATCGACCCGATGATCATCAGCGTGAATTGCGCCCCGAATGTCGTCAGGAACGGAATGGCGATGTTGGGCAGCGCCTCGCGCAGCAGCACCTGCGTTCTGGTAAAGCCTTTTGCGAAGCCCGTTGTCGCAAACGGCCGCGACATCGCTTCCTGGAGGTTGACCCTAACGACGCGGCTGAGAACGGAGGCCGGGAACAGCGCGATCGTCACCCACGGCAGAAGCCATGAGGTGAAGCCGCTGGTGCCGAAGGTGGGCACCCAGCCGAGCATCACCGAAAACGCGATGACCAGCAGCGCCGCCACGAAGAAGTTCGGGGTCGACGCGCCGATCAGCGAAAATGCATGCAGGAACCTGTCCATCATGCCGCCGTTGCTGACGGCGCCGGCAATGCCGAGCGTGATCGAGAAAATGAAGGCGAGAACGCCGCCGCCGGCAAGCAGAGCCGCCGTCATCGGGATGCGGGCGGCAAACTCCGACGAGATCGGCTTTCCCGTTCGCAGTGAGATGCCGAAATCCCCGGCCAGCGCGCCGGAAAGCCAGCGTCCGTAGCGGATCGGCAACGGGTCGTAGAGACCGAGCTCGTTGCCGATCTTGGCGATCATTTGCGCGTCAGCACCAGGACCTGCCGCACGCTCGGCAATGAGCGCCGCAACATTGCCCGGAGCCGCCGCAACCAGGGCGAATGTCAGCGCGGATGCCGCCAGGATCAAAAGGCAGGCAAGCAGCATCCGTCGCAGGATCGTGCGTTTCATCGTCAGGCCTCACTCGGGCTCGAAGTCTTCAGGCCTTCAGCGTGATCGCCTTGAACGGCAAGTCGTAGTCAGTCGCCGGAAGCGAGAAGTTCTCTGCGCGCGGATTGTGAGCCCACAGCCGCTGGCTGACGACAAGCGGACAGATGGCGGTGTTGTCGTGCAGCCAATCGTAGAGAGCCTGCATCTTCAGGTCGCGTTCGGCGCCGCTCGCCTCGAGCGCAGCCTTGACTACGCCGTCGAGCGCGTCCGAGACATAGATCTTGCCGTCAGGCCCGCTGTCCGCCGTCGAGACGAAGGCATTGCCAAGGGTCCCGTGAGGGTCATAGGGAGCGCCATAGGTGGTGAAGAAAGCGAGATCATAGTCGAAGGCCGGACGCCGTTCATGCATGGTGGCATTGTCCACCGAGGAGACTTGGACCTGGAAACCGACCTCGGACAATTGACCCTGGATCATTTCGGCGATTCGCCGCGATCCCGGCAGGGACTCTTCGGAAACCAGAAAGTCGATGGTCAGAGGAGAGCCAGCCTTGGTCCAAGCACCGCCGCTGTCGACCCAGCCGCCATCGGCGAGGATCTTCTTGGCCGCCGCCACGTCGCGCACCGGCACGTCATGCCGCTTGCCCGACGAAGGCACGTTCGCCGGGAACAGATCGGCGGCCGGGTCGGCAAAGCCTTCGAATAGGACCTTGGCGATCGCCGCCCGGTCGATCGATGCATAGACAGCGTCGCGGACGGCCTTGTCGGCGATGATCTTCGACTTCGGCGAATAGCCGAGCAGCATCGTCGCCGTGCCCGGCTCGGCCACGACCTTCATGCCGTCGCTTTCCAGCGCGCGAGCGCGGCGTGGCGACAGCGTCGCTACCCAGTCGCCACCGATGACATCGAGGTCGCCTGAGCGCAGACCGTTGGCGCGAGCGAGCTCGTCCGGAACGACCTTCAATTCCATGCGGCTGAAGAGCGGCTTCTCGCCCCAGTATTTGTCGTTGCGAACGAGGCTGGTGCCGCTCGCATCGTATTTTTCGACGATCCACGGACCGGTTCCGATCGGCGCCGTCTGCTTGCCATCCTTGTCGACTGCCTTTGGCGACAGGAAACGAACTGGGCGGACGATGGTGAGTTCAAGCAATGCGGCCGGCACCGGCCGCTTCAGCTTGACCGTCAGCTTGTTCGGCCCATCGGTGACGATACTGTCGAACGCGTCGGAGACGCCAATCCAGGAGAAGTCGCTCACCCCCATCCAGCGCTTGAGATTCCATTCGGCTGCGGCCGAGTCAAACGGTGTGCCGTCGCTGAAGGTCACGCCTTCGCGCAGATCGAAAGCGATCGAAAGCTGATCGTCGGCGACGGCCCATTTGGTAGCAAGCCCCGGCTCCAGCGCGCCATTCTGGCCGTAGTGGATCAGCGCGTCGAAGACGATGGTGTAGGTGCTCAGCGTCGAAACGTTCTGCAGCAAATCGAGATCGCCGGTCTCCGCGGCGATAGCAATTTTCAACGTGTCATTCGTTTCGGAGAAGGCGCTGCGCGGAAGGGCGGCGACGAAGGCGAGGCCAGCGGTGGAAGCGAGAAAATTGCGGCGGTCGAGAGTGATCATTTCAGTTCCCCATTTTTTGATTGGTAGCGATTGTACACATGCATTCCCATTTGTATAGACATATACGGCGCAAATCCAAGTTGGCGCGCAGCGCTGCGTTTGGCATAGGAAAGCGCCGTCTCGCGTAATGTCGCCATGCCGGCGCGGGTCTCGACAAGGGCTAAATCCAGCTCAGCGTCATCGCCGCCAGCGCGAGGTAGCGGCCGACCTTCGCGATCGTGACGATCGCAAGGAAGCTCCAGAATGGCTCCCGCAGCGCTCCCGCCACAACCGTCAGCGGATCGCCAACGAGAGGAAACCAGCTCAACAGCAGCGACCATCGTCCATAGCGCTGATACCATAGCGTCGCGCGCGTCAGCGCAGAGGGCCTCACCGGGAACCATTTGCGGTTGCGAAAGCGGTCGGCGCCCCGGCCGAGCCACCAGTTGACGATCGAGCCGAGCACATTGCCTGCGCTTGCGGAGGCGATGAGCAGAGCCGGAGCATAGCTTTCTGTCAGAAGCAGTCCCGCAAGGGCTGCTTCCGATTGCATCGGCAGTATGGTCGCCGCCGCGAACGCGGTCAGAAATAGACCGCCATAGATGGCGAGCTCGCCAGGCATCTCGAGCCCTCAGCTTGCCTTGGGCCATTTCGGGTGCCGATCGTCGACGACGTAGCCATGCGAATGCTCATAGCCCGCTTCCGACCATACTGCGTCCCCGATATGACGGTCGTCCTCAGGCAGGTCGACATGCGTATGCACAAGCACGTCGGGATCGTGTTTCGGCCATAGCCAGATCGCGGCAAGCAGGGCAGCGGCGCCTATAACGCCGAGCAGAACGAAGGTGAAGGGCAATCCCATCGCGGCACCGACGCGGCCGGCAATGGGATAGGTCATCAGCCAGCAGGCATGCGAAAGCGCGAATTGGGCAGCAAACAGAGCGGGCCGGTCGACGGCATCGGCAGAACGTCTGATCAATCGGCCCGAAGGCGTCTGCGCCAGCGAATAGCCGAGCCCCAGCACGAACCAGAGCGGCAGCAGCAGATAATAGCTGCCGGCGAGCGGTCCCACCAGCACGCCCGCGACCAGGATCGCGGCGCCCGAGAGCATCGCAACCCGGTCCGGGACGTTCTCCAGCAGCCGCGGCAGGGCAAGGGCTGCAATCATCGATCCGCCGCCGAACGCTGCGAGCGCCAGCGCCGTGTCGCTTTGCGAGAGGCCGAACTGCGCCTGCACCAGGACGACCGTGTTGACGATCACCATCGCGCTTGCCGCCGCGACGGCAACGTTAAGGGCCAGCAGCCCGCGCAATCGCGGCGTCGCCAGATAGATGCGGATTCCGCGCGTGGTACGATCGTAAACGCCGCGCGGCTGCGACGGTTTAGGGCTCGGCAGGACCACCGACACCACCAGCGCCGCCGAGGCGAGAAAGCCGATAACCGTACCGGCGAACAGGCTGTGGAAGCTGATGACGGAAAGCAGCGCCGCCGCCAGCATGGGACTGACGACGCTTTCCAGGTCATAGGCCAGTCGCGACAGCGACAGGGCCCGCGTGTAGTCCTTCTCCTCGGGCAGCACGTCAGGAATAGAGGCCTGGAAGGCCGGAGTGAAGCCTGCCGACGCCGACTGCAGGACGAAGATGAGAACATATACCTGCCAGACTTCGGTAACGAAGGGCAGGAACACCGCGACCGCAGCCCGGATGAGGTCGAGCGAAACCAGCATGGTGCGGCGCGGCAGGCGCTCGGCGAACGCAGCGGCGACAGGCGCCACGCCGACATAGGCGATCATCTTGATAGCGAGCGCCGTGCCGAGCACCGCGCCGGCATCGGCGCCGGCAAGATCATAGGCCAGCAGCCCGAGTGCTACGGTGGCAAGGCCAGTGCCGATCAGGGCGATGACCTGGGCCAGGAAGAGATGACGGTAGGTGCGATTGGCCAGGACCTGAAGCATATTTTGCGTTCTTGCAGCGGATTGGGGTTCGTCGAGCCAGGAACGTAGCGCAAACAGCCCGCCTGTCTCAGTGGTGGTGACCTTCGGGTTCGACCATCTTGAACGGCAGCACCTGCTCGCGACCCTTCGCGGCCAGGATCAACCTCGCCTGGAACTCATGCGGCTCGGCAGGGGCGACGGTGCTCTCAAGCCGATGATGGTTGTCAGCGGCGGGCTCGAGGCGAAGCGTCTCTGGCCCTTCGGGTCGGTCGATGATCACAGTCGCTGTCAAATCATCGGCGTGCCGTTCTATGGTCAGCCGCATCCGCTCGCCGGCCGCCGTGTCGACGATTTCCAACGTCCCTTCAGCCAGATCGCAGGCGACCTTGAAGGGCTCCGGCGCATGATGGTGAGCATGAGAGGGTTCCCTTCCAGTGGCGGTCGGCCCGGCCGGACTCACCAGGCGGACATTGGCTTCCGCCAACGCCGGCAAGTGGGCGAACAGCTCCTCCTTGAGGGCTTCGGTTACGCCCAGCACGTTCTTGGCCGTCGCCGTCTCCGGAACACTGATGGCGACGTCGGCATGCAGACGATGTCCGATCCAGCGTGCCTGCACGCCTTCAACGCGCCCGATGCCCGACACGTGTTCGGCGGCATGATGGATTTCATCGATGACGCCGGGCTCGACTCCGTCGAGCATGCGGGTCAATACGGCTTTCGACGACTGCCAGACGATGGCGAAGATCGCCACGGTGATCAGCAGCCCGACGATCGGATCGGCAAGCGGAAAGCCCAGCCAGACGCCGATAGCGCCCAGGACAACCGCCAGGCTGGTAAAGCCGTCGGTGCGGGCATGGTAGCCGTCCGCGATCAGCGCCGCGCTGTTGATCTCTCGCCCGACGCGGATACGAAATACGGCGACCGCTTCATTGCCGATGAAGCCTATGAGGCCGGCGATGGCGACCCAGCCAAGAAACGTGATGGGACGCGGATTGATCAACCGGTCGATCGCCTCATAGCCGGCAACGACGGCGCTGAAGAGGATGATGAGAACGATGACGATTCCAGCCAGATCCTCGACCCGGCCCAGCCCGTAGGTGAACGTCTTGCTCGGCTTGCGGCGGGCCAGCACGAACGCGATCCACAGCGGAATGGCAGTGGCCGCGTCGCCGACATTGTGGATCGTATCGGCCAGCAGCGCCACGCTGCCGGAGAGGAACACAACCACAAGCTGGAGCGCTGCCGTGATAGCCAGAACGACGAACGACCATTTGATCGCCCAGATGCCGCGTGTCGTCGTGGCGATCGTCGGATCGATGACGCCATGGGTGTGGCCATGGCCGCCATCACCGTGATCATGTCCGTGGCTGCCCATGCCATGCGTCATCGGGCCAAACCCAAACCAGTCGCGAACTTTGTCCATAATGGCGCTTCTCACAGGTACTTGGTGATATCTTTGAACTCGTCGATCGAACGGCGCTGCTCGCGCGCCAGCGGCCCGACGACGTCTTCAAGGCAATGGTTGAGATGATCCTGGATCAAGGTCTTCTTGGCCTGCGAAATGGCCTTCTCGACAGCATGAAGCTGCTGGGCGAGGTCGAGGCAGGGCCGGCCCGCTTCGATCATTTCGATGACACCCTTGAGATGTCCGCCAGCCCGTTTCAGGCGCTTGACGATATCGGGATGGGTTTCGTGGATGTGAGGTTGCTCGCTCATATGTTGATACTATCCTCCCGGAGGGGATATGCAAGTCTCAAAGAGGCCTCGATTCTGGTGCATGCAACAACCATTCCTTAGGATTTTGGAGAATAATCGCCGTTCATGCCGAATCGGATCCACAGCTCAGCCTTTTGTCTCGTCATCGCCTTGGCGATGACGTTCGGCGTGCTGCGCCCCGTCGGCTATTCGGCCTCGCACGATCCGGTCGCACTTGCCGCCGCCACAATCGAGCGCCAAGTCGAAGCCGCCGCGCAGATCGAAAATCATGACCATGCAAATGATGACGGCGTAGCCGACGAGCAGAGCGCTGGCCATTTTCACGGGCACAATGCGGCCGACCACTCGCACGAAACGGCGAGTACGCCCGCCGACTTCGCGCCGACCGTTCCACAGATCGAGCGGGGCTGGCTAAAGTATCAGCCGACTTTCGTCGATCCGGACACGACATTCCGGCTTGATCGACCGCCGAGACCGTTCCTCGCAGCATGATCGCGGCCGCTCACGCGGCCACCCTCAACGACGAAGATTGGAAATTTCATGCAAGGACCCTTCGATCAGGGCCGATCACGCGCGCGTCGCACGTGTTGGCGACCCGCCCTGCCCCTGCTTATCGCTCTGCTGACCCTGCCGCTGCTGGCAGGAGCAGCCTTTGCCCATGCCGTTGCCGCCGGCGACAAGGGCTATATCCAGGAAATCTCGGGCATCAACGTGCTGCCCTTCATCTATCTCGGCGCCAAGCACATGGTGACCGGATACGACCACATCCTGTTCTTGTTCGGCGTGATCTTCTTCCTCTACCGGATGAAGCATATCGGCATCTACGTCAGCCTGTTTGCGCTCGGTCACTCGACGACCATGCTGCTTGGCGTCTACTTCAACGTCGGCATCAACAGCTACATCATCGACGCCATCATCGGCCTGTCCGTGGTCTACAAGGCGCTCGACAATATGGGCGCTTTCCAGAGATGGCTCGGCTTCCAGCCGAACACCAAGGTCGCGACGCTGGTCTTCGGCTTCTTCCACGGTTTTGGCCTGTCGACGAAGATCATCGAATACAACATCTCGCCTGACGGCCTTGTGCCGAACCTGCTGGCCTTCAATGTCGGCGTCGAGATCGGGCAGCTCTTGGCTCTTGGCGCCATCCTGATCGTGATGGGCTACTGGCGCCGGACACGAAGCTTCTGGCGTCACGCCTATACCGCAAACGTCATCATGATGACGGCCGGGTTCCTGCTGATCGGATATCAGCTCACCGGCCTGTTCGTCGCAGCATAGGAACCGCAACAATGTACAATACTGACTTGCCCACTCGCGCCGAATTGCCCACTTCAGCGCAGCTGAAGCGCTCCACCTTCATTGCCGCGCTGACGGCGCTCGCCTTGCTTGTCACGGTCGTTATGCCGTCCGAGTATGCAATCGACCCGACGGGGGCGGGCAGATTGCTCGGCCTCACCAGAATGGGCGAAATCAAAACGCAGTTGGCAGCCGAGGCGGCAGCGGACGAAATGGCCAGCGCGAAGGCTTCGGCCGAGCGGATGACGCAAATGGTCCCTCCAGCCGAGTTGATGGCGCGCATGGACCGAATTGAAAACCTCCTCGTTGCCCTTACCGCCGAACAGCCCGCGTCGCAGCCATCCCCAACTGGGGAGGCCATTGCCCAAGACAATGTGACAGTTGGAGAGATTGCTCCTGCCGAAGCCCTGCCAGTCAATCCGAGTGCGGCGCCGCAGGTCGCAGAAATCCCCGCGGAAGCGCCGGCCCCGACCACCGGAAGGCGAGATGAAATGTCCTTCACACTGACACCGGGTCAGGGCATTGAGGTCAAGCTCGTGATGCGGCAGGGTGCCAAGGCAAACTTTTCCTGGACAGCGGACGGTGGCGTGGTGAACTTCGAGACGCACGGCGATGGCGGCGGTCAGTCCGTAAGCTACGAAAAGGGCCGCAGCGTTCCAGCTGACGAAGGTGCCATTGAAGCCGCCTTCGATGGAAATCATGGTTGGTTCTGGCGCAACCGCGGTGGCAGCGACGTGACCCTGACGATCCAGGCTGAAGGCGACTACATCGACATCAAGCGTATGATCTAGCGCATACAGGGTCGCCCGGCGCCACTTCGAGCCTCGGGCGTCACCTATCCGTCTGTTCCACCGACGAGCGCAGATGCGCGTCGAAGCTTTGCGCCGCGACGAAGACACGGCTGACCTTCAGGTAAACGGGTCTTGATCCATCGCTCGATCTGGTTCACGGCATTTCAGCCCGACGAGATTTGCCAAACGGCTACGCCGGCAAGCGCCAAGCCGGCAGCGCCCTCAATGGCTCGGGAAATGGCATCGAACAGGCGTGGCCGGCTATCGAAAAAATGCACCAGACGTTCACGAAACAGGATCGACAGCACCGCAACGCAAGACAGCGTCAGCGCCACGCCGGCCATCATTGTGATTGCGAAAAGAATGCCGGCGACCGGAACGCCTCTGGATATCGCAAAGGTCATCACGAAAAGCGTCAGCGGGCATGGGATCAGGCCGGCCATGACGCCGACGGCCTCGCCCTCATGCTTGTGGTGATGGCCGTGGCTCAATGCGCGCCAGAGCATCCAAATGCCGATCAGGCCAAGCAGGCCCCGACTGACGTCTTCCAGCAGTGGGGCTCGGCCAACACTGCCCAGGGCAATCGATACCAACGGCAACGAGAGCGCCGCGATCAGCACGGCAATCGTTACATGCGTGAAGGAGAGTGTCAGCGACACCAGAAGCCCACGCCGGACGCTGGCGTCCGATCCTGCCAGATAGGTGGCCAGGACAGCCTTGCTATGGCCCGGCGTCAGCGCATGCGCCGCACCGAACAGAATGCCCATGGGCAGAAAGGCCGTGAACGCCAGCCAACCGCCGCCAGCCGCAAGCAGTTTGATCTGCTCGGCCAACGCCAGGTAGATCGTGCGTTGGAACTCGACCAGCGTCTGGAACATGGCCATCGAACCGGCTCCGGGTCAGCCGCACGTCAATTCGAGGCGCGTCGCGAAAATCTTGCCGAGATCGGTCCCCGTCGGGTCACTGAAGAACGCGCCTGTCAGGCTCTTCTGGTTCTGCGCGATGGCCGTGTCCGGATCTGGACGGACGACGGAACGTGAGCAGCCTTGCGGCAGACCGGCCACCGCAAGCTTTTCGTCCTCGGTAAAATCGATTGCCGTGTAGAAGGTCGGATCGTAGACACCGATACTGACTTTTCCAGCAAGGGCCAACGGGTCCTTCGGCTGCGTTTCGAACTGGACGACGAGTTGATCGTTTTCATAGCTGACGCTGAACTTCGGCGGTGGCGCCATCGTCACGTCCTTGCCGTTCAAGGTCACCATCTGAAAGTAGTTGTACTCGGCCAACGACGCATGGACGGTGAGAGCGACTTCATCGAGTTCCTTCGCATCAAGGACAAGGTCGGAATTCTTGTCGAATTCCATCAGCACAGTGCTGGAAAAGAGGTCGTCGAAACGCCAGAGATGCCGAAGCGACTTGACCGTCCTGTCTGGACCGACGGTCAGGTCCAGCTTCGCTTCGGCAAAGACATGCGGATGGGCGTTCGCTGCCGCGGTGGAAGCGAGCAACAGCGCCGCGCCGGATACCATGCCTGTCAGTTGCATTCTTCGCTCACATTTCGCTCGTCGATTCCGCATCAGGCAGGACACCTGCCATTGCAAGCAGGCCGAAATGGGACGGGCCAAAGCCCATACCAACCTTGATCGATCAGGGCTGTGTTGCTTCATCTAAGGAGGCAGCTACCCAAGGTCGCCCTTCAGCCAATGTTTGAGCATGATCACCGCGATACCAGCAAGGATTGCCAGCACTATCATCCAGATGATCTTTTGCCGATCGCTCAATTTCCTGCTCCTGATCGATTCAGAGCATTCCTATCGCGAGTTCCTTGCAAACGCAAAAAGCCCCGCGTCCCGTGCTGATAACACCAGCTGATCCGCCCTAGTCGTCGGCGATCGAGCTTGCAATGACCGTGTTCGATGTGATCCGGACCTCGGGAACGTCAAATGGACAAGTGCTTGCGATTGCCGACTGTCAATATGCAGAGTTTGGAAACTTGCATTCCGTTTCTGTCCTCGCCGATTGTTTCGGCATCCGTCCGGGCGAAGAAACGCTCCTCGAATGGCGCGCCGTCGACATCGAATAGCTTTATGGAGCAAGGTTGCACGGACTTGCCATTCAAGTGGCTTTTGTCACCGCGATCATGGTTTTGGCCGGGAGGTCGTCACCGGTCGCCTCCCAGTCCTGGAAGGCGCCTACGTCACCGACGGGGGCAAGTGCTGCGTCGCCGGACAACGGAGTCCATCCGCGTCTCCTGGCCGCAGGACGGTTCGTTCGAAGTCAGGTCCATGGGCAAGACAAATACCGTGAAAAGCTTCCAACGCCAGATCGACATTATCGGCACGCACCAGCGGCGATCTCAGGCATATAGCAGCGAGCGCCGGGATAAAGAGGGGCTTCGACATCAGCACACCGCAGGGTCAAAAAATGGACCCTCTGGCACGTTAGTCAAGAGTGCCATTTAGCGGGCCCAGCGGCTGCGACGAGATCGACCTGCATCCGACTGTCGGCGGCTGCGCCGTCGCCCCGTAGTATCATTCGCCAGTTATTCTCCAACGCGGTCCGCATTGAAGACCCGCGATAGCCGTCGAACTTGTGTGTCCATCCCTCGGCCCTCGGGAGGCTTCTCCACCAGGGTGGGGATCAAAGGAGCGATGAACGCTGGCCGGCTGGTGCTGGCAGTTACTCGTTTACGCATGGAATCGTGTCTAGGTCGCAGGCATATATCCGCGCTCCACACGTCCCGACGTTGGTTAAGATCGGCAGCCAGACCGGCCAGCCACTCTGTGCGCCAGGCGGATAGAGGTGAGTGTCGATCGCGAATTGCAGAAACGTTGCCAGCGGATAATTGCAAAGTCAGCGCGTCACGCGTACGGATCCATAAGCCCCAGCGCGCTTACATCCATAAGCACCCCAAACCCGATGATCTGCTCCAGCGCAACGTTGCGAGACAATGTGCCCAAGCTTTTGGCCGGTTCGGACTTCATGCGGCTGACCAGGGCATATCGGTTGTAGACCGCCAAACCGACCATCGCGACGAATAGGCTGATCTTGAACAGGAGAACTCGACCGTAGCTGTTGCGCGGATCGGGGAACGAGCCAAGCACGAGCCAAGTGTTCATGGCACCCGTCAAAAAAATGAGCGCAACCGCCACCATACCAAAGCGGGAGAAGCGCCACAGGACGGTTTCCACGCCTGCGACTTCGGATGGATGCCGCTGTGCTGCCGCGATAAGCAGGCCGAGGGGCAGGAGGCCACCTATCCACGCCCCGGCACTTGCAACATGGAGAGCTTGAGTCAGTGAGCCTAGAAGGCCCAACGCCGCCGCGTGGCCCTGCCAACCCTCGCAGGTCAGTAGCAAGAAAGCCGGCCCGACGATCAATTCGGGCCGCCCCGAGAAACTGATCACCAGGAGCAGGAGAACGAGCGAAAGGCGAACAAACCAAACAGTTCCGAAGTCGCTTTCCATGAGAACGCCGCGCAAGGTGTCAACCATACCCTCGCGTCCGGAGAGCCCGGCCGTAAAGCACAGCAGCCAAATTGCCGCGAAGATTGCGGCCGCAAGTGCGAGGGCAGGATTGATGTTACGGGGTAGAGGCGCAAGCGCGGGAGCCGCGGTTCTGTCTAGCGCATAGAAAGGGAAGAGTGCCGACCCGAATAGAATCATCACTGAGAGGAAGTAGACCCACCGGGCGAAGGCCAGAGTGCCATCAACGTCCATTTCTACGGTCTGACTTCAAATTTGAAATTGCCCTTCACCTTGTGCCCGTCTGCTGACAGCACGTGCCAATCAACTTGATAAACACCCGGCGCAAGGGACCTTGATACAGGTGCCACCATGTCCTTATCGCGCACCGCGATCTCCGTGGTGATCTTCGCACCATCCGGCCCCGACAGATCGATGCCCGAGAATCGAGCCTCAATGGATTCGCTAAACCGCAGTCCAATCTCGGTGGGCGGAGCGGCAATGGTGCTATTGATCTCTGGAGTAGCCTCGACCAATCGAGCATGCGCAAGCGCCTGGCCCGATAATGGCACGCTCCACAGCGCAAGTGTGGCGATCATTCCGATAGTCCGATTCAACGCGAACTCCTCCCGCGGCGACGGTCATCAAAGACTATGCACTTTCTGACGAGTATACGAATTTGTTGGTGTTGCAGGGCCGCCACCGTTCGAGCTGTCACGAAATTTTCCATTTGCCGGAAAAGTGATGGGAGATCAGGCCAACACGCTACCGACCGCCGAGACTCTCGATTGAAGGTCACGGACGCCGCAAGCGTTTGTAATTATCAGGACAAGCGCGGGCGAAACAAGCGTTTGCGCCCGCGTGACTCCATTTCAGCTACTTAATCGGGATCATGAGATGTGCGTATGGAGTGCCCGGCCACATCACATAGGGCTTGGATGTGTCAGGCTTGGGGTCCGTCGGATAGCCCTGCATCATGTCCATTGCGTTGACGATCATCACATGCGGGCCGGTCTCTATCCAATTGTTGCCTTCCTCGGGCTTCGTCGCATAGGGATCGGTGTTGCTGCCATCGGTACCGCCGGACAGCATGTACATGAAGCCGACCTTGCCCTTGGGCGGCTCCTTCTTTTCCATCCATGCCATCGCCCATTCCATCGCGTTGGCATCGCCGCACATTGGGTCCGGGCCGGGCGTGGACGGGCTGTCCGGCATGCACCAGAAGCCGTTCTTGCCCTCGCGCAAGGTGCGCATGGCGCCCTTTTCATCCGCGGCGTAGACCGCAGCGCCGCTTGCCACGGCAGGGGGTGCAGCAGATTCAGCGCTCTTGATCATCGCAGCGTCGTCGGCGGCTGCGCCTTGCATCGTAACCAAACTGCCTGCCGCCAAAAGGGCAGCGACCGTCAGCAGCCGTTTCATGGCCGTTCTCCGGTTTGAGTTGATCTTGTGCATGATGTCCGACGCACGGCTTTCCAGAGCCGTTTGTCGGTGATTAAGCAGTAGCAGATTACATGCCTCCGGACAATTTACGTTTTAGCGCTGTCTAATGTCTTTGCAGGGGGTGTGCTATTAAACGGGGGCCTTCAAATCGGTCACGAAACTCCTGAGGGTTCACTAACCAAGATGGTGCTGTTCAGCGAGTGGCCAAATTTGCGCGGTTTCCCAGCAACCTTGCTTGCGTCGTCAAATCGCCACCTGCCCTAACCCTAGATTAGTTTCCGTCCATAAACGCCGGTATTTCGCAGCATTTGCAATCGCTTGGATCCGACCGGAAGCGCCGTTGACGGGCATGGACAGGTCAGGAATAGTTGATGATCGACAAAATGCAGTGCTTGGCAACGATCGGACGCACGCCATTGCCGGCGGCTCTGCCGGCGGGACGGCTGCGATGCCGAGCTGATATCAGGTCGGCCTGAGGCGGGTGAAGAGGACGAGGTTGTAGGCCGCGACCGAGGACCAGACGTAGGTTTTGAAGTGATCAAGGCCGCGCCAAGTGCAGCGCGCCAGGCCGTAAGCGCGTTTGAGGCACGAGATGCCAGCTTCGATGCCGGCGCGACAGTTGCGCAGCTTGCGATAGACCCACTTGCTTCTGACCATATCCTCGATCTTGAGGCCGGCTTTCTTGTGGAAGGCCATGTCGGAGACGCCCCACGCCTTCGCCGTGGCCAGGGTTGTCGCGCGTGGCGAAGCCACCATCGGCTGCTGCCTGCCGTGGCGCCTGACCCCAAATGCCTATGTGACGCTCCAGCATCGGCAGCAATCGGTCGCTGTCGGCCGGGTTGCCTTTCTCGATCACCAGATCGAGGATCATTCCACTCTTGCCGGTGGTCAGGTTGAGCTTGTGGCCATACTCGGTGTCGCGGCTGCCTTTGACGATGATATCGGCATGCTCTTCGAACAGGCTGACCAGCTTCTCGCCGGCCGACACCGGCTCGCCGGCCAATACCCGCCGCTCGCTCTGTCTGATGATGCGTTCGACCAGCGGCCGATAGTGACGGACCTGGAGCTGCCACAGTGCGATGGACGGTGTGCTCGCCACTACCAATCGCTCGCTCGCCTGCTCCAGATAAGTCAAGGTCGCACGGGCGATTGCGATCAGCTCGCGGTAGAGTTGGACCCGATTGGGTCGACCCCGCGTGAACTGGATCTTGCGAGCCCGCTTCTTGGCTGCGCGGCAATGATCCGCCATGCTGAGCCGGCACCGCCGACCAAGGCGTCAGCCCGCTTCAGCAGGCGCACCATGACCCGCACGGCATCCCAAAGCAGGCTGCTGTCGCTCGGCTCGTGCATGAGTGCCGAGGTCACGGTGCTGTCCAGCCGCACGACTGCGCCATCTTCGAGCTTCGCCTGCCGAGCGCTCGACAGCAGTACCCGATTGACCTGTTCCCAGGTCTCGGACCGGATCGCACTGATGGTCCTTTGCAGCACCGACTTGTGCGGGCTCCATGACAAAGGCAGGCGAGCAAAGGCGCGAAACGAAGCGGAGTCCTCAAGATGGAACGCCAGCTCCTGGTAGCTCAGTTGCCGGTATTGCTTGAGGATCGCGCAGCGCAACACCGCTTCGGCAGGCAGGCCCTGCCGTCCGGTGGCCTTGACGTCGACCCGCACCAAATCGCGCGCCACCAAGCCAAGAAGGTCGCGATGCTCATCCAGCCATTGCGACATCGCCTTCAACTCGTGACCGATCTCGTGCGTGGCGAAAAGATCGAATATGCTGGCACCGCCAGCATAGCGAACTCACCTCATCCCTCGTCCCGCGAAGGACGTTTTTCCACCGGCAAGTGGAACTTTGTTGTCTCCTTCTTAACGGCCCAGTTCAGACGGCGACCGGTGTGCTTTCCTTTGTCCAGTGGAACCGTGTGCCATCGCTCCACATGCGATGCATGATCACCGCTAGTCTACGGGCGAGCGCAACGATGGCCCTCTGCCGACCACGCCGCTTGGCGACGTTCATCGCCCAGGCCTTCAGCCAGGACCACTTCGTCACGCGCGTCAGTAGGACCTGCGCGGCTTCGTAGAGCAGCGTTCGCATCATATCGTCACCGCATAACGAGATCCGGCCGACCCGGCGGCTTTCGCCCGACTCATGGAGCACAGGTGTCAGACCCAAAACCGGTCCGACCGCTTTCGAATTGCGGAAGCGGGCCGGAATGTCGATGGTGGTGGTATAGGCCAGAGCCACGACCGGGCCTACACCTGGTGTCGTCATCAGTCGGCGGCAAACTTCCTCATCCCGGACGATCGCCAAAAGCTTGCGGTGAAGGGTGGCAAAGTGCTGGCGCAGCTTGCCGCGAGCGTCGAGAAGCGGTTCGACGATTTCGGCCAGATCAGGCATGCCTTCAACCAGTTCGTGGATGCGTTGCTCGAATTTGCCCGTACCGACGATGCCGACCTCGAGCCCGAAGTTGCGCAGCAGCCCGCGGATGTCGTTCTCGATGGCAATCGCCTTTTCCTGCAGCAGCTTGCGCGCCGTCAGCAACGCCCGACGCTTCTGGCTCGTCAGGGTCTTCACGCACCGGGCGGAACAGGTTGACCCGCATCATCTGTGCGATGCCGCGCGCGTCATTGCGGTCGGTCTTGTTCACCTGCGCCTTCAGGAATGCCTTGGTGTGACGCGTCTCAATGCAGATCAACGGCAGGCCGGCTTTGGCAAGGGCCTCGAACAGCCATTGCGATAAGGGCCCGGCTTCAAGACCGATCCGCTCAAAGTTCCAGGCAGGATCCTTGAGCACCCGCGCAAGATCCTCCGGATGGCTGGGAACTTTCATCTCGCGGCAAACCGTGCCTGTTTCGTCGACGATGCACACTGCCGTCTCTTTCACCGAGACGTCCAATCCTGCATAATGTTTCATGCTGCGCTTCCTTTCCTGATGCTTGTGGCTGTTTCGGACAGACCACGTTCTACCATCAGCTCGAAGCGCAGCACCTCCATGCCGCTCCGCCAAGATGGGGCGCAAGCCGAATACCCCATCTTGGACGGTGCGTTCTTGGCGCATTGTCGGCTCCGGCGGTGGCAAGGCTTTGGAATCAGTGGCATGATCCAAGATACCTGAAACCGCCGGGCCTTGCTCGCGCAAAGCCGCGATTCATCCAACAGAATCAATCGTTTGCCGTTTATGGACGGAAACTAGATTAGCCCGCGCATCGTCAGTTCAGCCTTCAGATAGGCATAATAGATCGGCGCGGCGACAAGACCCGGCATACCGAACCAGGCTTCCATGAAAACCATCGCCAGAAGAAGCTCCCAGGCACGCGCATTGATCCGCGAACCGATGATCTTGGCGTTTACGAAGTATTCGAGCTTGTGAATGATGATGAGAAAGGCAAGCGAGCCGAGTGCTGCAAGGAAGGAGATGCTGAGGCTGACAACCACGATCACCGTGTTGGAGATCAGATTGCCGATGACCGGCAGAAGGCCGGTGACGAAAGTCAGCGCTATCATTGTCCTGATGAATGGCAGATCGATGCCGAAGGACGGCAGAACAACGACGAGATAGACCGCCGTCAGAAACGTATTCAACGCCGAAATCCGGATTTGCGAGAACACGATGTTGCGAAAGGCCTTGCTCAGAATGTTGACACGATCCGCCAGCGCGACCGCCAGTGGGCCGGGCTCGCGCGATGGCGCCGCCGAGCTCACCGCGATCAAGCCGCCGATCACCATGCCGACGACAATGTGGACCACCAGGACGCCGACATCCCGCCCGACGAGTTGAAGCTGGCCGGCATGTTCGCGGAGCCACCGGGCCGCGAAGACTTCCAGTTCCTCGATGTTCGACGGAAAATAGGCCATCGCCCAGGTCGGGAGATGGACGCGCGCGGTATCGATGATCTCGGCCATCTTCTTGAGGAGCGTCACGACGTTCTCCGAACCGCCAGTCAATTGCGACATGCCGCTAAAGATAGCGGCGGCTATCAGGAGCGTGAAGATCAATGCCACCAAGGTCAGCGCAAGGCTTTTCGTCAGGCTGTTGGAGACGCCGATTCGATGGAGCATCGGTGCGGCGAAATGAACGATGTTGAACACGAGAAGGCCCGAAAGCAGTGCCGGAAGCAGTCCGAGTTCGAGAACGGCGACGAGCGCTATAAGCGCAAGCAGGCACGACGCGAGATAGAACCATGAGAAAGTCAGCACTTTTCACCTGCAGAAGCAGCCAAGTCCTCTCCGGGTTTCATTAGCTTTGATACCCGGTGATGCGCAAGCGAACACGCGTTCAACACGTGTGTAAGGCTAACCGCCTCGCAGATCCCATGCTTGCGCGCCAGGTCGCCCGTTTTTGCCCCGCCTCATGCTCACGCAGGACCGCGATGATCAGCTCTTCCGTAAACCGCATTCTCTTCATCAGTCCGCCCTTCAATCGAGGCCGGACTTTAATCTCAGATGGAGGAAATTGCCCGTGGCAGGTCAGCCGCTCGAGGATGTTTATGCCGTTGGCAAGAATGATCCTCTTCGTGGTGAAGCCGAAGTTCATTCCGCCGCGAAGACCATCAGATCCTCGAAGGGGAACTCGACATAGTATTGGCCGGACGGAAGGGCGTCCCGGGAATAGGTCCGGATGGTCAGGTCATTGCTTTCGAAAATGACTTCATGCCGATCGCCAAGGAAAAGGCTCTCGACGCAGGTCATGGCGATACGTCCAGGGCCGTCCTCCCCGGACCACGTCACCCGCTCAAGCCGGACGAGTGCGGTGACTTTGGCGCCGACGGTCAGCTCCTGCTGGGCGCTGCCCACAAGATGGATGCCGTTGGCGACAATTTCCGCACGGTTGCCGTTGATGGCGGTGACCACGCCGTCAAGGCGATTGCTGGCACCCATGAACTCTGCTGCAAACAGGCTCTCCGGCTTGTTGTAGATTTGCTTGGGTGTTCCGTCCTGTTCGATCTGGCCGCCGTTGAGCAGCAGGATGCGGTCGGCGAGCGCCATCGCTTCCACCTGATCATGGGTGACGCACAGCGCCGATAGCCCGAGATTGGTGATGAGGCGGCGCAGCCAGATCCGCGCTTCTTCGCGTAGCTTGGCGTCCAGATTTGAGAGCGGCTCATCGAGCAGAATCACGTTCGGCTCGTAGACCAGCGCACGGGCCAACGCCACGCGCTGCTGCTGTCCGCCGGAGAGCTGATGCGGATAGCGCTCGCCCAGTTTGCCGAGGCCGATGCTGTCCAAAGCCTTCTGGACGCGGCTCGCAACATCTGCCTGGGATACTTTGCGCAGCTTCAGGGGATAACCCACATTCTCGGACACCGTCCGATGCGGCCACAGCGCATAGGACTGGAATACCAGCCCGAGACCGCGCGTTTCCGGCGCCAGATTGATGTTCTGCCCGGCATCGAAAAGCGGCTTGTCACCGAGCAGTATCTTGCCGCTGTTGGGTGTCTCCAGACCGGCGACCGCTCGCAAGAGCGTCGTCTTGCCGGACCCGGACGCGCCGAGCAAGGCGACGATCTGACCCGGTTCGACCGAGAAGGACACACCTTTCAGGATTTCAAGGTTGCCGTAACTGAGGCGCAGGCCGTCTATGACGATGTCAGTCATTGAGGCGGACTCCAAAGCGCATCGCGAGGGCAAGACCGGTCACGATGATGACGGTGTTGATGACGGCGAGAGCCGAGACCAGATCGATCGCGCCGGTGCCCCAAAGGGAAACCATGAGCGAGCCGATCACTTCGGTTCCCGGTCCGAGCAGATAGACGCCCGTCGAATATTCACGGGCGAAGATCAGGAAGATCAACAGCCAGGCCGAGAACATGCCGCCGCGGATGAGCGGCAGGGTGATGTCCCTGGCAACCTGGCCCTCGCTGGCACCAACTGACCGGCCGGCTTCCTCGAGCTCCTTGCCGATCTGCAGGAGCGTTCCGGAAATCAGCCGCATGCCATAGGCGAACCAGACAATGGTGTAGGCGAGCCATACCGAGATCATCGTGGCGCGCAGGGGTGCGATCGGCTTGAAGAACAGAAATATCCACAGCATGGCGAGGCCAGCCACAATGCCCGGCATCGCCCGCGGTATCATGGCCACGTAGTCGACGACTTTGGTCAGGGGTGCGCTCGAGCGATGACCGGCGAGTGCCACGGCAGTATAGGCCGCGATCGAAGCCGCGCCGCCGACCACCGCGACGCCGACCGTGTTGACAATGGCGCTGACGACATTCGGATAGTCAGCGAGATCGCGATAGTGATCCAACGTCAGCACCTGGAAGATATTCACCCCGACGCCCCAGCTTGTCACCAGTGAACGAATTGCGACGCCGCCCACCGGTATGATCACGGTGGCCGCGAACCAGGCCACCACAAGCGCGAAGGCCGGCCAGCGAAGAGCGCCCAGCCGGATGGGGTTGTGCCGACTGCCCTTGCCTTTGACGGACACATAGCGGCTGGCGTTGCGCAGCATGTAGCGCTGCAGCACCACCAGCGGCAGCGCGATCATGATGATCGCCACCACCACTACGGCCATCAACTGATAGGAAGGAACACCGAGCTTGTTGGTGAGCTTGTAGAGATAGGTGGCGAGAACCAGCACGCCTTCCGGATCGCCAAGCACCAGCGGCAGGCCGAAAAGTTCGAAACCGAGGAAGAACACCAGAACCGCCGCATAGAGCACCACCGGCATCACCATGGGCAGCGACACACTGGCGGCGACGCGCCAAGGGCCAGCGCCGGCGGTGCGTGCCGCCTCTTCGAGGTCGGCGCCAACGTTGCGGAGCGCCGCCGATGCATAGAGATAGACATGTGGGACATGGGTGAGCCCGGCAATGATCGCGATCGATGTCACCGAATAGACATTCCAGGGCACGTAGCCGATCATCGACTTGACCGCCAGCGAGACGAAGCCGACTGGTCCCAGTGTCATCACATAGCCGAAGGCCAGCACCACCGCCGACATGAAAACCGGGATCAGGATGATCGGCTCCAGCCAGCGCTTGCCCGGCACGTCGGTGCGCACGATGATGAACGCCAGCAGGATTCCCACCGGAACTGCGATCACCGTCATGCCCACCGCGAGCTTGAGCGAAGTCGTCAGCGCTAGCCAGAAATCCGCGTCCGCGAGGATGAAGCTGTAGGCGTTCAGCGACAGATGCGCGGTTTTCTGGAAGAAAGGCGCGGACAGAAAACTCTGATAAATGATCAGGGTGACCGGTGCCAGCACCACCAGGATGGCGAGGAGGTTGGTGCTGACACGAAAGACACGGAAGGGCATGATCGCCTCGAACAAAGCCGGGGGCCGTCCGCTAGCAAGAGCGCAAGCGCGCCGTTCCGATGGTTCTCAATAGCAAGAAGGGTGAGAGAGCCGACTGTGGAGGCACTCCCGATCAAGCGATTACTCGCCCTTCATGGCTTTCTGCCACTCGTTGAGGAACGCCAGCCGTGTCGTCTCGTCGAGACCTTCGAGCAGCTCGTCGTCGAGCGCGATCGGGTGAACGTTTTCACCGGCGGCGGCCTTTATGGACGCCAGCGTGGTTGCCCCTTCAACGTCATCACGAACGGCATAGAGCTTGATGTCGTCGGCGATCAGCTTCTGCGCGCGCGCCGACAGCAGATAGTCTACGAATAGCTTCGCAGCATTGGGATCCTGGGCTTCCGCCGGAATGACGGTGGCGCGGGTGGTCACCAGGACATAGTCCTTCGGGATTATCACACCGAGGTTCTCGTCCTTGGCCTGCTTGGCGAGGCCATATGAGCCGAAGATGCCATAGGCGATGGAATGTTCGCCAGACGTGACCTTCTCGATCATCGAGCCGGCGGAGCTGTAGAGCTTGATATGGGCCTTGCCAAAAGCCTTGTTAAGCGCCCAGGAATCGGTCCAGTTCTTGGCGTCCTGGTTGTAGAAATAGAAGCCGACACCGGATTTTTCCGGATCGTAGGACGCGATCTTGCCATCATATTCTGCGGTTTTCCCGGTCATCAGCTTGAGAAGATCGGCGTGGGTTGCGGGAACATCGCCTTCAGGCACGAGACGCTTGTTGTAGACGAAAGTCACCGGGTCGGCGGTGGTACCATAGACCATGTCCTTGTAGGACGCCCAGGCCGGAAGGTGGGCCGCCTCCACGGATTTGTATTCCTGCGCATAGCCGTCTGAGGCAAGTTTGATCTGCAGATCCGGAGCCGAAGACCATGCGACATCTGCCGTGCCTTGGCCCGAAGCGGTTTCGGCAATGACGCGATTGTAGAGTTCGGTGGAATTGAGGTCGGAATATTCGACGGCGATGCCGGGGAACGCTGCTTCGAAGTCCTTGAGCAAGGGCTGGACCAGCGCCGCATCGGTCGTTGAATAGATGCTTAGGTGTCCTTCCGCGGTGGCGGCGGCCACCAGATCCTTGTAGTCGTCCGGATACCCGGCGGGGATCTCGGCAGCGGCGGCAAGCGTCGCGAAAGCGGCTGACAGCGAAAACGCGGCCATCATCGTCGCAAGACGATTTTTCATTAGGGTCTCCTCCAAGTTCGCCTAAATCGTACTCCTCCAGGCACAAAGGCGAGTATCATCCTGACCTGTCACCAACCTGTCACGGCGATGTCGAGGTTTGCTCAGCCGACTAGGCCCGATGGGTCGTGATCAGATTGTCGACGACAGCCGGATCGGCCACATCGACGTATTGCCGAATTTTTGAAATCTTGGGACGGCATCCTACGCGTCACGGTCGCTGGCCCTGCGCATCGATCATGGACTTGCTCCAATCCTCGATGAAGCGGCGGCGCAACGCCTCGTCCTGTACGGCAAGTAACGCAGGGCCGATGCGTATGGCGCGCGCGATACCAGACTCCCCAAGTTTTTCCGGGCCGTCCGCTCCCTCAGGCAATTGCCCGTTCTCGGCAAAGAAGAAGGCGCTATCCCTGGCAACCTTCTGTCCTCGGGCTGACAGAAGGTAGTCGAGAAATCGTTTGGCAACGCCCATATTCGGCGCCGTCTTCGGAATGAGCGCGCCACGACTGAGTATCAGCGCATAGTCCCGCGGGACAACGACCCTCAAATCGGAATTGCCCCTGGCCGCGGCGTAGGCATATGACCCGATCATATTGTAGCCTATATACAGGCTCCCGTTTGCAACGTCCTGAAGGGTCTCCGCGGTGCAACAACGCACCACAGTTTCCGCTCGGCTCATGCTTTCCAGAAGCCGACCGTAGACCGCCGTCGTCTGCCGCGCATCACTGAACGCCAATAGGTAGCCGATGCCCGAAAGTCGGATGTCGAACGTTCCGACCCGTCCGCGATAAAAATCGATCCGCCGCCTGAGAAGATCGGCGAGTTCGATGTGGGTGCGCGGTACGTCGCCGGACGGCACGAGGCGGGCATTATAGACGAAGACGGCCGGTTCGTAGGTAAAGCCGAATACCTCGTCGCGCCAGTTTGCCCAATTGGCGACATGCGCGGTTTCGGCCGACACGTGCGGCGCCGCGCAGCCGTCATTGGCGAGCTTCACGAGTTGGTCGACCGACGGAGACAACAAGATGTCGCCCAGCACCGCGTCCGTCCGACAGGCTTCACTGGCACTCCTTTGCAAGTCGTTGGTGACATATTCAACATACTCGACGGCCACGTTGGGGAAAACGGACTGAAAATCCCGGATCAGTGGTTCCATAGCCGCCAGATCGGTCGCGGCGTGGATCGACAGTCGGTCCTTCTCCGGCTGAGACGAAGGGAAAAATGCGCTGCTTCCTTCAGCAGCTCTTGCCGCGTGACCGATGCATAGGAGGACGGCAGCCATCAAACCGAATGTCGGCAATGTTCCCGTTATCATCCGGTCTTCTCCGTGGCGATGGGCAACGTCAAGGTGACGGTGAACCCTTGCGTGCCCTTCCCGCCATCCTTGCTTGTCTCGCGAAAGGTCAGCGCGCCACCGTGAGCCGCCGCAACCTCCGACGCGATGGCGAAACCAAGACCTGCGCTGCCGTCATGAGATTTGGACGTTTCGAAGCGCTGCGTGACCCGCTCCCACTCGCCCGGCGGAATGCCCGGTCCGTCATCTTCGACCTCGAGATGGGCACGCGTACCGTCCCTGCGTACTCTGACCTCAAGGCGCGACACCACTCCATGACGCAAGGCATTGTCGATGATATTGACGATCGCTTCGCGAAGGCTGACGGCGTCCGCAAGCACGACCGGCTCGTCGTCAGGCGCCTCGAAGGAGACGATAATGTCCGGATCGATAGTTATCGGAACCGCCGCACGGAAAGCGCGCCGTGCGACATCTGCCAGACCGTGCGGCTGAAGCTGCACGGAATCGGCACGATGGATGACCATGGCGTGGCTGAGCAACTGGTTGGTCAGGCGCGCAAGTTCGCTGGCGCGCTGCTGTACGCGATCGAGATGCTGGCGGCTCGACTTGTCCAGCTTGGCTTGACTCAACAGATCGAGCTGCGCCGTTAGCGCTGTCAGCGGCGTTCTGATCTGGTGCGCCGCGTCGGCGATGAAGCGCTGCAGGAGTTTCACGCGCTCGTCGAGCCGACTCATGAAATAATTGATGGAAGTAACGAAGGGCCGCAATTCTCTCGGTACGACGACCGTTACCGGCGTCAGGTCTTGTGGATCGCGACGGCGGAGCGTCGCTCCGAGATGCTTGACCGGTTGCAGAGAATAGCGAATAGCAATCATCGCTCCAGCCAATGCCAATATGCTCATGACCGCCAGGAGGACGGTCGCCCTGAGAGTCAATTCACCCGCGAGCGCGCGGCGGGCTTCCGTGGTCTGCCCAACGATGACATGCGCCCAACCGGATACGGCTGGATCGGACAGTGCGCGCGCCACCACCGCAATCCGAACCGGTTCGCCGCGATAATGCGCCGATTCCAATACCGGGACATCGTGTATTGCGGCCAGATCAACTTCTGTTTGCAGATCGGCATAACCTGTCAGCGTCGCGCCGGAAGGGCCGATCACGCGATAGAAGATGCGATCGCGGCTGGCGAGGCCCAGAAGTTCAAAAGCTGATACCGGCAGGTTGATGATGAGCGAACCGGATTCAACCGTAAGGCTGTCTGCCATCTGGATGGCCGCACCAAGCAGAAGCCGGTCATAGGCGTCATCGGCGGCGGTACGTGCGTAGTACGACGCCGCACTCACCAGAAGAGCCGCACCCAGGCCCAGCACCAGCGAGATGCGGACCGCCAGGCGCGTGAAAAGGGAAGGCTCAGCCGGTATCATCGGAAGCCAGCTGATATCCCACGCCCCGCACGGTAACGATCTGCGCCTTGGCGCCTTCCAGCTTCTTGCGCAGCCGCCCGACATAAAGTTCGATCGCGTTCTGATTGGCCGGCTCGTCAAACCCGAAAAGCTGATCGATAAGTTCATCTTTGCTGAAGACGCGGCCTGGCCGCGACGCCAGTATCTCAAGCAACGTCATCTCGCGTCGTTTCAATTGCACCTCGCGCCTGCCTACTCGCACTGAGCGGCTGCCGCGGTCGAGCACGACATCGCCACACTGTACGATGTTGGTCGCCTCGCCGCTTTTCCGCCGGAGCAGAACACGGGCGCGCGCTTCCAATTCCCGGAAATCGAACGGTTTGACCAGATAGTCGTCGGCGCCGAGATCAAGCGCGCCAACGCGGTCCTCTATCTCGGAACGGGCCGTCAACATCAGAACCGGGGTCGTATTCCTTGCCTGCCGGAGCCGTCGAACGATTTCGAACCCGTCGAGGCTGGGCAGCATGACGTCGAGGATGACGAGATCGTAGCAGGTGAAATCGAGGATCTCTGCGGCAGCACGGCCGTCCGTCTCCCAATCGACTGCGTGGCCGATCGTTTCGAAGCGGCGGCTGATAGCCTCGCCAACGTCGCGCGTGTCTTCGACGAGGAGAATTCGCATGCCGGAGCATTTGCACGGAAGCAGCCGCCTATCAAGCGTCACCTCTTTGCGGAGAGGCGCTTGACATCATCTGCAGATCACGCGTTGGCTTCAGCCCTGTTACCGTCAGCAGTTCAAGCTATCCAATCATTTGAGCTTTATCGACGGGCTGCGTGATGGCGTCTGCCTTCATGTGATCTGCGCATCCACGCCAAGAACGCGGCGCGTCGGTACATGACCCGCGCTGCAAGCCACGGCTGGACCACGCACTTTGCCGCATTCAACGTATTCGACCGCACCGTGATCAGTCGCTAGTAGATGCACCACCATCGCCATCAGGGGATTATGCTTCTGGCGATCGTGATGCTGACAGCGATTGCGCAATGCCATCATTTGCGCTTCAGAGACGTATCCAATTGCGTCATTAAGAGGATATCATGCCGACAGGCGATGGCAGTTTGAGCGACATTCTTGGTATCTTATCGGTTCTCCTACTCGTGGCCGCAAACGGCTTCTTTGTCGCCGCCGAGTTTTCCCTGGTCGCCGTGCGCCGAAGCCGAGTTGCCGAACTCGCTGCGGCTGGGCGGCTGAACGCGGCAGCGCTCCAGCGGGCCGTCGACAATCTCGATGCCAATCTGGCGGCGACCCAGCTCGGCATCACCATTTCATCGCTCGCGCTCGGCTGGATCGGCGAACCTGCTCTCGCGCATCTCGTCGAGCCTCTCTTGATCGGGCTGCTCGGGTCGTTGGCGACTGCGGGCTCACACACTGTCGCCGTCGCGATCGCTTTCATCATCATCACCGCGCTTCACATCGTGCTTGGCGAGCTCGCACCAAAGAGTCTGGCGCTCCAGCGCAGCGAAGACACTGCGCTCTGGGTCGTGCGTCCGCTCGGTCTGTTCCTCTTTCTGCTCAGGCCGGCGATTCTAATGCTGAATGGTCTCGGCAACCTCGTTCTGCGACTCTGCGGCCTGCGCCCGGGAACCGGTGAGGATTCATTGCACTCGCCAGACGAGCTGAAGCTTCTGATCTCGGCCAGTCAGGAAGGCGGGCTGTTGCAGCAGGCGCAGCGGGAGATGGTCGAGCGGGTCTTCAATATCGGCGAGCGCCGCATCAGTGACATCATGACGCCTCGGCCGGATATCGACTGGATCGACGTGAATGATGACCGAACCGAGATTCTTCGTACGATCCGCGATTGCCGCCATGAGCAGCTCCTTGTCGGCAAGGGCGGTATCGATGAACTGCTCGGCATGGTTCTGAAGAAGGACATGCTCGACCAGGTTCTTGACGGGCAGGTTCTCGATCCGATGGCGATCATCCGTGAGCCGCTCGTCGTTCATGAATCAACGCCGATTTTCAAAGTGCTGGAGCAGTTCAGGAAGGCGCCCGTCCGCATAGCAATGGTCCTCGACGAGTACGGAAGTCTGGAAGGAATTGTTACCCAGACCGATTTGCTCGAAGCCATCGCCGGCGACCTGCCCAACATCGAAGGCGAAGAGCCGGATATCGTCGAGCGTGAAGACGGCTCCCTTCTCGTGGATGGTATGATGTCGGCCCAGGACGCGTTCGATCGCCTTGGTTTTCGAGCACGGCCAACTGAAGGCGACTTCCATACGATCGCAGGATTTGCCCTGTTTCGACTAGGGCATCTGCCTGAGATCGGGGAACATTTTGATTATGGCGGCTGGCACTTCGAGATCGTGGACATGGATGGCCGGCGGATCGACAAACTGCTCGCACGAAGGAACTCTCCCACGGGGCGGCAAGAAACATCGGAGTAAGAATGCCCGGATTCCTGCAAGACAGGCGTCGTCATTTTCATTTTTGCGTGGTTGCTCGGCGGGGCCCTTCCTTTATCCCGCAAACCCGGCAGTCGTGGTGGTGATTCTGCCGTTAGTCATGATGACGCGACAGTTGGTTGCCTGCGTGGCTCCCTTCCCTGATGGCCTTTGGAACGGCTTGGGCTACCGGACGGATGGGTTTCGCCTGTATTAAAAAAACTCGCCAACTTGTCCAAAGTGTCAACGGAGCATTGCCCTTGCCTTATCGCCGCTTGGAGTGTGATCGGCAATCGTGGTATCGCAATGCCGGGAGGCGACGATGCGTGTCATTTTCCGATGTGATCCAATGTTGGTCGAGCATTTGCCACGCCCGATCCTCGCGCGCGGCGCGTTGCCGGATTGGCTGCGCACAATGCCCGCTACTTCCTTTTCGGCGATCCACGGCCGCGACATTCGCACGCTCAAGCAGTGCCCGCCCGTTATCGATGCGATGACCTATGGCTTCATGATCCTCCTGCCGTGCGACGTCATCGCCGACAAAGGGACCTTTTCCTAGGACTGGCAGATTCCGGACCCGGTCACCGGGAACCACCCCCGAGCGCCTTTGAGCTTCCACACGCCGGGGCAACTCGCAGGCAGCCCGTTTGCCACTCCCGGTCAGGCCGCCCTCAAATTCAACAGCTTCTGGACCATACAGGTCGAGGACGGCTGGTCGCTGTTCGCGACGCATCCGGTCAATCGCGACGATCTGCCCTTCAGGCTGGTGACGGGCCTGGTGGATTCCGACCGGTTCAACGATGGAGGCATTAATTTCCCGGCGGTCTGGACTGAGCCCGAGTTTTCTGGCTTGCTCAGGAAAGGAACCCCGGTCGCGCAGTGCTTTGCGGTTCCACGGGTTGAGCCGCAGCTGGAATACGAGGTGTTCGATGAAAAGCGGCAGGCATCGTATGCGCAGACGGTCGCCGATGTCCTGTCAACGCCCGGTGTGTACCGCAAGCGGTTTCGCGCCAGGCGGGGACGCTCCACCAGCGAGTGAGCGACGCAGCGCTTCCTCATCAAGCCATAGCCGGCCGCTGGACGCCGATGTGAGTGCCATGGCGATGACGCCGAACGTGGATGGGCGCAGACTGTAGGCAATCGAATACGCAGCCATGGCCCCGTCGAGGTCGCCGACTTCCTGCAGGACGACACCCAGATTGACGGCAGCTTCCGGGGCGTCCGGGCTCATCTTCAGCACCCGCCGATAGGCTTGAGCGGCGCTGCCGAACTTGCGCATGTCCTGACGCACCAGCCCGAGGTCAAACCACGCAGCCGGATGCCCACCGCCGGCGACAGCGCGTTCGAGGAAGCCCTCCGCTTCGGCAGGCGCACCGCGTTGCCAGGCAAGGCGCCCGAGGCGCGCGCTGCCTCCTAGGATTTCGGATCCCGCTGCAAGACAAGTGTCCAGCATTCGCGCGCGGCCGGGGCGTCGCCTGCCTGATCAAGGGTACGTGCTCGCTCGATGAGGATTTCCGCCTGCAATGATAGCTTGGCTGCGCGATCCAGCTGTTGCAACGCCGCTTCAAACCTGCCTTCGGCCCGGGCAATCCTGCATGCCAGAATCAAGGCAGGCACATTGTCCGGGCGAACGGCAAGGCTCGCTTCGATGCGCGCGCACGAGCCCCCGGCATGTCTGCCCTTGCGAACAGGAACGCCGCCAGAAGATGGCAAAGCGCTGGATCGCCCGGGTGCTGCCCCAGGCCCAATGCGCACAGATGCATCGCTTGGTCGTGATTACCGGAATTGAAAGCAGCCACCGCCCGGCGGATCAGATCGCCACTATCGCTTTGATTGTGCGCGTTGTTGCTCGGACGCTCACTGGCAGTCATGTCCTCAAGCGCCCGATGTCGATTCCAATCATGTTTGGCGGGGCCGCTTGCCATGAATCGAGCAGAGTAGCCGATTTGGAGCCTCGCTTGTCATCACGCTTAACCGCTTCCAAAGGCAAGAAGGCCACAATCCGCCCCAACTGCTGCTCCCGTGCCCTTGGGCACACACGCTCTAGTGACGACCATTCTATGAGCGCGCTTGTAAATATTGGCTACTCGCAAGGGATGTCCATAGGCGTTCGTCAAATTCCAGCAAAAGCGGTCTCATGTTGACCAGCTTTTCCGGTGTAAATCTGGTCAGCGGTCCAGAAACAGCCAGCGCTCCGGCCAAGCCCTCGCTGCCTGAAAAAACCGGTACGGCCATCGTCGCTGTTTCAGAATCTCCCTCCCCGAGCGATACAAACGGAATCTTCGCCATAAGAGCTATTCGCATTCTAGGCTTAGCGAGACTAAACCGAGCAAGCACTTGGCCAGCTGCATGATGGTCAAGCGAAAGCACATCGCCCTCTCGGATTTGATCCCGGATCAAATGGCGACAGTCTGCACGAAACAGGCAAATGCTGCGATTTCCCTCCTTTCGAAAAAACGATGCGCTTTCATTCGCCCGTTCAACAAGGCTCAAAAGGAGAGGCCGAACGAAGGCCTCCATCTTAAAACGACGACGGTAGAATGAGCCCAATATCATCGGCGTAGGGCCGGCAGCAAAGCGCTTGTCCGCCATGCGAACAATGTAGCCACTCCGGACAAGGGATTCCGTTAACCGAAGGATCGTGCTTTTGTAGAGGCCTGGTCTAGAAGAAATCTCGGCCAAGCTTAAACCTTCGTCGCGCTCTGTGAAGCACCCGAGGATCGAAAGCGCGCGATCGACAGCTTCAACCCCTCCCGCTCTTGTGTCTGCTTGGAGCCTGCCGGACATAATGTAGGGAGCACAACACTGGCGCGTCGGTTGCGGCAGGCTGCGTTACAGCTTCGCTAGGCATCCAGGTTTGGCCGGTATCCGGATTCAGGAAGGATGATCGCAGAACGCGGATCTCCAGATGTCAAACCCCGATGGTCCCCGGCGCGGATCGTGAACAGCGGAGTTTCCGCCACATCCTCGGCTGCCGCTACTGTCAAAACAATGCTTGCGGGCGCCACTGCGCTCATGGCAACAAACGGGCTAATCTTTGTTGACATTTCTCGTCATCGATGCCTGCCATTATAGCCACGACCGTTCAGGACGGAATCGATGCGGCGCAAGATCGCCTTGGAATATCGAGGTAGGCGATAGCGAACCTCGGTCGTCTGAGTATTTTGGCGGGCTGAACTAGGAGGCTTGAGGTGTGTAACACGCGTTGGGCCATTGGTCGCTCGACAGCGGCCGAAATCATGGAGCTGAGGTTTGATGAATAAGATTGCCTTACTTCCTCTGGTGACGTATCCGGAAGCGAATTCCACCAAAATCGCCTTAAACGCAATCGCGGTGGTCAAGCACATTGGCGCGGCGCTTCACGCATTAACGATCAATGTCGATATCCCGGGTATTTCCAACCCGGTGTCGAGATACTTGATCAACCTTCCCGAAATGATCCGGGAGACAGAAGCGACCAGCCGCAAGCACGGGCTCGATTTGCTGGAGGCATTGAAAGCTGAAGCGGCACGTGTCGGATCGTCCCTGACAACCGAGGAGATTGCTGTTCAGCCGGCATCTGTCAGCGATGTTGCGGCAGTGAAGTCACGCTATTTCGATTTTGCTTTGATTGGGTTGGAGCCAAATAACCAGACTGCGCGCATGACCGTTGACGCGGTTCTGTTTGGTTCGGGCCGACCGACCATAATTCTGCCGGAAAGCGCAAATGTTGGTGCAATCGATCATGTTATCATCGCTTGGGATGGGAGTCGCGTTGCGGCCCGGGCCGTTGCCGACGCGTATGAGTTTCTGCAATGTGCGGCAAAGATAACCGTACTGACGGTGACAATCGAAAAGCCGCTGCGCGATATTGGCGAAAGCCTTGCTTTAAGCCTGAGAATGCGTGGCCTTCCCGCTGAGGGAGTCTCAATCGATACGGAAGATCGCCCCATTGGCGTTACGCTTCAGGAGCGCGCTGTCGGCATGGGCGCCGATCTGCTTGTCATGGGTGCGTACGGCCATTCCCGGATGAGAGATTTTGTCGTGGGTGGCGCAACCAAGGGCGTTCTGGGCGATCTGCGCCTGCCTGTCCTTTTGTCGCACTAGAAATCTGCAAATCTGGCCTCGAGTAGCGGCGGCAAGTTGGCTCCTACGGTTGCGCCAGCGGCATCAAAGGAACCAGCTACGAGTTCAAGACGAAACCGTGCCTAATTCTCTTGAGTTGCGGATTGTTTCGCCTTCGAAATTCGAACTCGAACTGAACTGGGGAGCATACCCGTTCGCGCCGCCTACGATTGATTCCTGCCCTTGCCAGAGGCAGACAATGACGGTCCGCCTTTGGTGCCCATCAAATCCACGCCTGCAGCCATTTGAGGCCGAAGGCGCCGGGAGCCAGAATACCTGTGGCCCAGACGAAGGCTGAGGTGATGTTGGCAATCTGAAACGTCAAGGCGGGCATCTTACAGATGCCCGCCGCCAATGGCACGGATGCGCGCAAAGGACCGAAGAAGCGCCCAAAGAACACCCCGGCCACCCCCCATCGCTCGAAGAACAGGTGACCGCGCGGAATGAGGTTTGGATAACGTGACAGGGGCCAATAGTGCGAAACCCCGTTTCCCAACCGCGTGCCGATCCAGAAGGACAGCCAGTCCCCCAATGCCGCCCCAATGGCGGCGGCAAGCCACAGGGGCCAGAATGCGATACCGCTTTCGCCGATGAGAAAACCGACACCGATCAGGATCACGGTTGCAGGCAACAACAGAGAGATGAACGCCAGCGATTCCCCAAAGGCCAGCACGAGCACCAGCGGAACACCCCATGCTTCATGCGTCCGGATAAACGCGATCGTCGCTTGCGTGACCTCATCGAGGCTCATTCATCACTTTCCAATTCGCACCAAGCGTGACCGACGGTTGACATCTCACCATATCGGTCCCTCTGGCAAAGACCTGCCGCGCAGGAAACCGAAATCGTGCAGACGTGTAGCGGCCGAGCAACGCACACGGCGCAAGTAACCATTCAGAAGGATCTTCCTCCCGCTCTGATTGACAGAACCCACGGGATCGACCTTAACTCATTCTTAACAAAGGTGGTTGGGCGGGTCGGATGAGTTCCTCACGAGTGCGGTTGTGCGCACGGTTGGGCGGCGGTGCGGTCGTTGCAATCATTGCGATAATGTCCACGTGGTCGGCGGCGACGGCTTCACAGTCGATGCCGATCGGTGGCTTTACCTCGCAGCCGATCGGTCACTACGATTTCTGCAAATCCCATCGGGCCGAATGTGAGATCCGCTCACGCGACAATGGTCCGGAGCACATGACCGGAAAACTCTGGCGGCAGATTACGAGCGTTAACCTGACGGTCAACAACAACGTCAAGCCGATGAGCGATCTCGACCAGTACGGACAGGACGAATTCTGGGCTTATCCGGACAGTGGTTTCGGCGATTGCGAAGACTATGCGCTGGAAAAGCGTCGCCGTCTGATAAACCGCGGCATTCCTGTGTCGGATCTGCTGATGACGGTTGTTCGCAAGCCCGACGGCGAGGGTCATGCAGTGCTGACTGTTCGTACCGACACGGGCGACTTCATCCTCGACAACCTCACCGACACGGTGCGCCGCTGGGACCAGACCGGCTACCGCTTCCTTAAGAGGCAAACCGGCACCGACACGGGGCGCTGGGTCTCCCTCGATGGCGACAACCCGCTGGTCAGCGCAATCAAGTGACGGTAGTGTAACAGTTCACCCCAAAGTTGACGCCTTGCCGAAAGAGATCTCTGTGGCTGATGCGCAGCCTGCTCTTCGTCTTAGGTCGGAGTGTTCGTCGTTGTTAAGGCTTTGTGTCCGGCTTCGCCTGATTGCTGCTCGCCCCCTTCGACGAGCACACTCAATGGTGCTGTCGCCTCCGGGCAGCCGCTCTGAATTTTTTTCCATGACGAAATGTTGAGAACCATGTCGCATTGCGCGAGTTCCGGTCCAGACGGCAATTGCAGACAGGCGAATTCACCGTGATGGAACGTCCGGCCGTTGGCGAGGCACTGACATTCTGCCCGCGCGGGCGTTGCAACAAGCGCCACGAAAACCAGGATGCAAGAGGCATGGAACGTCCTCATGCGAAATCATAGCACGATCCGGAGCGGGCGCCAGATCGCCCAGCATGAGCTACAGCGCCGTGATGATGACCAACGCAATCGCGACCGCGGTGGCATGGGAACCGGCGTTGGCGAGCGAGCCCGGGAGGCCACTCAGCAGAGGCTCGATCAGATGCACAGATCAGCACCCGTCGCCGGCCGCTCCGGCGCCCGTGAGCAGTAGCGCCATTAGTGCGGCGAGAACTCGGACGCTCCGCCTCGCCCAATTTCGACCCTCTCACGCCCTCGGCAACGCAACCCTGGATGAGGACCGGGTCATTCCACACGCAAATAACCGGTCAGGCCGCTCTTCTGATGTTCAATGACGTGGCAATGGAATGCCCAATTACCCGGATTGTCAGCGACCAACGCCACTTCCATCACTTCTTGCGATTTAAGAAGGGCCGTATCTGTTACAAGCGACGCAATTTTGCGCTTGTCGGAGCGTAGCAGACGGAAAGACATACCGTGCAAATGGATCGGATGATCGTTCGGCGTTTCGTTGCGAAGGCGCAGAACATAGCTTTTGCCTCGTTTTAGAGCCGCGAGCGGATCAACTGGCCCCGGCGCGTCCCCTCGCCAGGCGACGCGGTTGATCGACCAGAAGGTGTAGCCGAGCGTGCCGCAAACACCCGGCGCCGGCGCATCACCATTGGGCGACCAGCCAAAGACGAAGTCCATTGTCTCGGGATCGGCAAGATCCGGCTCCGGTACGCGATTCGGCCGCAGCGGCTTGAGTTCGCCAAGCGTCCGCCCCGCGCTGGCGCCGATAGGCCGGAATCGGACGAGAACGCGAGGTCCCTTGGCTGTTCTGAGATTCAGGCTGACGATCTCGTCTTCGCCATCAGGCACGCGGAGGGCGACATCGGCGCGCTGGCCGGGCGCGATGACAATGCCCCGAGGCGCAACAGGCTGCGGCAGCGGGTTGGCATCAAGAGCGATCACTTTGGCCGTTCCGCCATCGAGGTCATAAGTGCCGATACGGGTGACATCCGTGACTGCCAAACGCAGGCGCACAAGGCTGCCCGCTGGCAGATCGTAAATCGGGGTGACTTCCCAATTTACCGTCGAGACCGTACCCAGCGTGCCGCCGCGCGCAGCGTTGCGTGCCTTGAACAATTCGATGAACTGGCCGTCTTCGCCGAGACGGAAGTCGCGTATATTGAGCGGCAAATCCTGGTCGAAACCGGCATCTTCGTCATCTTCGACAACAAGCATGCCTGTCAGACCGCGGGCCATCTGATCGAGCGTGTTGCAATGCGGATGATACCAATAGGTGCCGGCATCCGGCGGTGTCAGAGTGTAACGGAAGCTTTCGCCCGCCGCGATGGGACGCTGGGTGAGATAAGGCACGCCGTCCATGGCATTGGCGATGCGCAATCCATGCCAGTGCACACTCGTCGCTTCATCGAGATCATTGACCACGTCTATGGAAAACGGCCTACCTCGCAATAAACGCAGAGTGGGCGGCGGCCCGCCCGCACCGAAACTCATCATCCCTTTGGTGACGGTGCCGGGCAAAATCGACCGACTGATCGCTGAAACCCGCAAGGTCAGATCGGCTGCTACGGCCCTGCCGGCAATCAGCCCGCCTGCAGCGCCGACAGCTACTGCTGCCGTGCCGCCCAGCAAGAATCCCCTGCGCGACATTCCCGACATGAAGCAGCCCTTTCAGTGGAGTATAGCGGACGTGGTGTTGTTGTCTCTTCGTTCACGAATTTCGAACCCTGGCAATGATTCAAGGTCAAGGTGGCGTAGTCTCCGAAGGACTTCAACTGAAGTTGGAGTTTCACTTGCTTTTTGATGATTGCCACACAACGTCGCACTGAGCCGCGAGGCGTCTACGTGGCAGCTCTCGCCGAACGGCGTGTTGTGGGTGTAGCGTGCCCGATTGGCAGGAGTTACGACGCAAGCTATCCCCTTGCCGGAAATGGGCTCGCCTGAAATAGCACATTTGAAGCGGCCACCGTCTCTTAAACGCCCATAAACGCAAACGCCCATAGACGCTCATCACTCGTCAGCGCTCTATCTCGGCCCATTTCTGCTCGCCGCAGGATCGGTGCAAATACGGTCATCCAATTTCAATAACGGAACCCTGTAATGCTGCCGTCACATACGGTGGCTAGGCGGATGCAGGGCGCCCTGCCCGTCCAACCTCTGGAGACAACCATGCGCGCTTTGCCGACTGTCATGGCGCTTGCGGCCCTGCTGGGCACGCAGCCCGCTTTCGCCGAATTCGTCACAGCTTTCGATTTTCCGCAGCCGAAAGACACCAGCGAATTTTACACGGTTATCGAGATTCCGGCGGGAAGCATCACCAAATATGAGATCGATGCCGAGACAGGCCATGTCGTCGTCGATCGATATCAGTCCATGCCGGTCGTCTATCCGGCCAACTATGGTTCCGTTACCAGTTCGTTGGGCGGCGACGGCGACCCGTTGGATGCGCTTGTCTTCACCCGGGAACCCGTTGTGCCCGGTGCTCTGATCAAAGTCCGCGCCATCGGCGTGCTCAACATGGTCGACGGCGGCGAAGCGGATGACAAGATCATCGCTGTGCCGGCTACGGATATCGATCCGCAATATGACGGGGTCAAGACCATCGATGATCTTCCGGCCATCGAACGACAGCGCATCGAGGCATTCTTTCGAGTTTACAAGCAGCTACCTGAAGGCCGCAAGGCCGTTGAGCTGAACGGCTTTGGTGGCGCCAACGTCGCCATCGACATGGTTGGCAAAGCCATTGAAAGCTACCGGAACAAGAAGGACTGACAGGAAAGCAGAATCTCAACAGGAAGCTCATCCATAGGGCTGGTTCCTAGCGGTGTTGGAACACCGCTAGGGTATGCGTTGGGCTTGCGTCGCACTGTTGGATGCGCGCAAACTGCGCTTCGCTTTAGCTCCGGGCGTTTGCTGTTGATAAAGCCAAATCGTTGGCTTTATCTCCGCCTTCGCCTGGTTTCTGCTCGTCCCCTTTGACAGGCAAGCCAAACGGCGCCGTCGCCTCGGGGCATCCATCCTGAATTTTTTCCATGACGAAATGTTGAGAACCATGTCGCACTGCGCGAGTTCAGGACCTGACGGCAATTGCAGACAAGCGATTTCGCCGTGATGGAAAATGTGGCCGTTGGCGAGGCACTGGCATTCGGCCCGCGCGGGCGTTGCAGCGAGCGCCGCGAAAACCAGAATGTAAGAGGCCGGGATCGTCCTCATGCGCAAGATCATAGCACGATCCGGAACTGTCGCTAGTGTGAACGCTTCACAAGTAACTCGGCGGAGAACTCGTACCGCGGGCGCTCACGATCCTCAATCGTCGTTCGCGTCGGGTTTTGCCCTGTTGTCCGTATTTTGTGGCCCGAATCAAAGGCACGGCCAAGCGACCAAAATGACCAGCAAATCCATCGGCATGCCGCGCCCAACGACACCTGCCAAACTGCCGGCATGCATGACGAGCAGCGTTGTTCGAACCGACGGCCGCGATGATGCGCGACACGTTCAGGTTGAGGGAATGCGCGGGTCCTGAACGAGATAGAGCCGCGCAGTCGGCGTGAAATCAGTCACCAGGAATGAGAACGAAACCGTGCTCAGCGGATCGACCTCGCCTTTCCGGAACAGAAGATGGTCATAAGGTTCGAATTCACGACTGAATTCGGCGAAACTATCGGACCGAATTGCATCCGTTTCGCGGCGCGCCTGGTCGAACGAAAGCCCGTCGCTGGAATCGCTTGGCTGGTTGAGAATCTCCTGCAACTCGAACTCGAATTCGACCCAGGCGTGACCGCTGTTGTTGAGGGCAACGATCCTTAGGGAAATGAACCCGGTGGCATAGTTGCCGGAGGCACCGAATGGCTGAACCGGCCGGATGGCGCGTATGGTGAGGGTTACCGGGCTTGCCGACTCGAGTTCCTCGGTGATCACGACGGGATCGGCCCTTGTTCCGGCTCCCGAAGCGGCAATGATCCGGAATCCGCCGAGTTCGTCGGAAAAGGAGTAGGCGCCTGCTTCAAATATTCTGGGCCTTGTGCCATCGGCTCCAGCGAGGAGTCCGCTTGCTGCGAGCACGGTTGCGAATATCCCTACCAGACGTGCGCCTGATATTCGGGTTGACGAGTGGTGCCACATGGCTCGAAGTATGAACGACATTCCCGCGGCCGCATACTGGAATGGCTCAGGCGAGAGGCTATGATGGTTGGATTTGGCGCCGTAGGTCGAGGCATTCAACCGGATCGGTCGCCACAAACCAGCGGAGAGGTTGTCGCTGCCGGCGATTGCGCGAGAGGACGTACCGATGTTCGGACTTGGCATGACCCACCTGTTGGTTATCTTCGTGGTGGCGCTGGTTGTTTTCGGCCCGGAGGAGCTTCCAAAAGTCATGCGATCGGCGGGGGCAATGATGAAGACATTCAATCGGATTGCGGGCGATTTTCGAAAGCAGTTTGACGACGCCGTACGTCAAGCCGAGAAGGAACTCGACCTGCAGGAAACCCGCTCGATGCTTCAGAATGCGATGGAGGACGTGCCGCGAAGCGCTGACAAGGCCATAGTAGGGAAGGACAGCAATCTCGATCCGGCCGCTGAGCGGGGCGCAGAATCTGAACTGACATCGGTCACGGCCAAGGATGCGAGGTTTAATGCCGAAACGTCATCAAACCAGTGATCGGGCAGAAGAGCAGTCGCCCATCGGAACCATCGCGAGGCTCCCAGCCGCTCCACCTTCACCGTTTCGGTTTCGCCGACTGCGCGCCGGGACTCAAAACCTCATCTCGGGCATTCCCCTCGCTGTAAAATCCCTTCACAGGTTACCATTGTTCCACCACTGCCGTGCTGCAGCCGTGCTCTGTTTGACAATCGCGTTGCTGACTGCGGCGGTCACCGACGTCGGCTCCGCTTCAGCGCATCGCAACGCGCTCTGGCAGGTTGTGCAGACCTGCGCTCTTGCCGCAGCGCATCTTGGCAGCGCTTTCCCCTGCGAGGAAGTGATCCTGCCCAGGCAGGGCGTGCCTGGATCAGCTCTCATTAAATCACCCCGATACCGGACCGAGTTTCTGTTGACGCCACTTACGGCTGTTGCCGGCCTTGAAAGCCCGTCTGTCCGTTGGCAGGGCAGTTCCCAACTCTGGAATCGGGCATGGAAAGCACGAAGCAAGGTCTCGGCGAGCCTCGGACGTCACCTTCCACGAACGGCCATCGCCATGGCTGTGAATTCCAGGACTGAGCGATCCCAGGATCAGTTCCACATCCATATCGATTGCGTTGCGGTGTCGGTGGAAAAGAAACTTGTCCTGAAGGGGCCGAAGGTGGAAGGTCCGTGGCAGCTTCTCCCTTTGGCTCTGATGGGGAAACGCTATTGGATCAAGGCAGTCGACAAGCCGGATTTGGAAACGACCAACGTAGTCGGCATCATCGCTTCCGGCCTGCCGCAGGCCCGGGGCGCCATGCATCACGTAAATGTCGTCGTCGTTGGCGCCGAACTCGCCGGCGCAAGACCGGGATTTTACATCCTGACCAATTGGGAAAGCTCAGCGGCCGAGCGCCTTTTGGATCACGACTGCACCTCGCGTTGAGCGCCCACGAGGCAACGGGCGAAGCAATGGCCGCACCCGGACACTCGACGGAAGTCTCAAAGCAGTCTTCGCGGAATGGTATCCGGGCATGGCAAACGACAATCCAAGACCCGATCAGCGCAGCAAAGCTGCGTGACCGCCCCACAGTTCCTCATGCTCTCCTATCTGCAGGCCCGCACCGGCTAACGTCGGCTCTTCGACGATCCGATGAAGCGACAGCCCGAGACGAGCTGCGCACCACGCAAAGGAAGTGCAATTGGCTGAAATCGGGTGGAGCGAGGCGGCGATCCTAGGAGTGGTTCAAGGACTGACGGAATTTCTTCCGATCTCCTCAAGCGCGCATTTGCGGATCGTTGGTGAATTCCTGCCACCGGCCGGCGATCCCGGCGCCGCATTTACCGCCATTACGCAGATCGGGACCGAGATCGCGGCCCTGATCTATTTCCGCCATGACATCATCTGCATCATCGCCACATGGCTGCGTTCCCTGGCCGGCCGCCGTGAACGGCTGGACCCGGATGCCCGCATGGGATGGCTGGTGATCATAGGGACCCTGCCGATCGGCATCCTAGGACTATTGCTGAAGAACCTGATCGAAGGTCCGGCCCGCAACCTCTATCTCACGGCAACCATGTTGATCGTCTTCGCGCTGGTTCTCGCGGCCGCCGACCGGCTGGGCGCCAAGCGCAAGGCTTTGCGCGATCTGGGCTGGCGGGACGGCCTTCTGTTCGGCGCCGCCCAGGCGATGGCCCTCATCCCGGGCGTTTCGCGATCGGGAGACACTATAAGCGCCGGACTGCTGATGGCTTACACGCGAGAGGCCGCCGCCAGGTATTCGTTCCTGCTGGCGATACTTGCCGTGCTCGCCTCAGGCTTCTTCCAGCTCTATGCGAGTTGGGGGGCAGACAGTCCGGTCGGCGCCGGTCCGACCGCGCTGGCCACCCTGCTGTCCTTCGCGGTCGGCTATGTCGCGATCGTGGGTTTTCTGAAGCTAGTCTCGACGCGCAGCTACATACCCTTCGTCTATTATCGGATCGGGCTCGGCGCCTCGATATTTCTGCTTCTTGGCGCCGGTCTCCTGTCAGCGTCCTGAGATTATTTCGTGCCGCTGACGAGAATGTCTGTTGGGATTCGATCGCTTCCCAATGGCCGGAGTTGGATCGCGACTGGCGCTTCAGGTAGGTATATCCGGTGTCCGACCACAGCAGGACCTTCGGCTCCAGATTGTCGAGAATGAAGTCACCGGCGGTCGTGTTGACGCTCAGCATCGCGTGCCCCTCGCCGCTCGACTGCCTGACCACCGTTATCCAAAAGGTTTTGCGGGGGCACGCCCTGTCTCATCAGTTCGCGACGTTTTTCCAGCACGATGTCGTCGCAGTCGCCAAATCCCTTATAGGGATACTCCCATTTCTCATCGACACCGGGTATCTATGTCCGTCATGGCCATGATCGTCGTGTTGGCCCTGTTGTTGATTTCGATCAGCGTCTCACACAAGGAGCGGGTCAGTTCGACGGGCTTCGGGTCGCGCGTGACGATCGAGCAATCATCGCGATAGTTCCGACAGTATTCGTAATGACCGATCGCTGCGTTGTCCGTCCGTTTGTTCGCATGAATGTGAGCTGCCCTGCATTCGCCGAGCATGACCGATGACTTTTGCGATCGCTCGTAGGCGTCAACGTATCCGTAAACCACCGCGTCAAGCCAGTGAGCGACATGGAACACAATGGAGTTCCAGAATATTGGTCCTATCCTGACGATAATCTGGGTGATTGCGAGGATTATGCACTGGAAAATCGGCGAACGCTGATGCGAAAGGCCTTCGCGTCTCCAGTCTGCTCTTGACGGCAGTGCGCAAGTCCGATGGCGAAGGGCACGCTGTATTGGCGGTTCGAACCGACAAGGGCGATTTCATTCTCGATAATCTGACCAATAGGGTTCGTCCCTGGTACGAGACGAACTATCACTACCTGAAGCGCCAAGCGGAATACAACACGAGACGGTGGGTTTCCATCTTAAGCGAAGACAATCTTCTCGTCGGCGCGCTTAGGTAACGCGATGCCGAACATTTTTTCCAGCGTCCTTGCATCCGAACACCTTGCCGGCTCGCAAAACCTCCGCCTCTCTGTTATAGGCTCGAAAGCACACTGCCATGACCATATGACGGCACACCCTGCATCCCTTCACGGAGCCGGAGGCTGCCAACGGAGCCTCATGCCAACAGCCAAGCTGCAGCCCTTTTTGATGACGGTGACGATCGTTGCACCTTGTGTCGGAACGGCCCCAGCCGTGGCGCAGACTGTCACAGTCGTCCCGACGGGCAATCGTCTTGCCGAGCAACCGGTGATCCCAAGAGCGTCCGCGCTTCGTTCCAAGGCATTCAACACGACGTACGAGGAGAAGTATCGGGCCATAACCGCCTTGATACGGGACGACCGCAAGCTCGTCGGCAAGATCAGGAAGGCGGCGCTCGCCTATGGCATCGATCCGATCCACATCGTCGCGGCTCTCGTCGGAGAGCACACCTACAATATCAGCGTGGTCGACTCGGTTCAGACCTATTACGTCAAGGCGCTCGCCTATGCCGATCTGAAGTTCTCCTTCAGCTACAGGGGCACTCCGGTCCAGTCATTCGTCCAGCGGCCCGAATTCGCATCCTGCGCTTCTCTCGAAAGCAGCGCGCTGATTTGGAGCTGCCGTGACCAGGTCTGGGAAGAGACATTCCGGGGTCGCAAGGTCGATGGCGTCGACTACGAACCCATCACGTTCCAGCGGGCCTTCTTCCAACCCTTCTATGCGGGGCAGACCTTCGGCCTGGGACAGATAAGCCCGCTTGCAGCCCTGCAGGTCACAGACATGGTCAGCCGGGTCAGCAAGCTTCCCCGATTGTCGCCCGATCGCCCGCAGGCGATCTATCGCGACGTCATGGATCCTGATCGCAGTCTTGTTTACATCGCCGCGATCATCCGGGATTCGATCGATGCCTATCGGGAACAGGGGTTCGATATATCCGGTAATCCCGGAATCACCGCCACGCTCTACAATGTTGGCCAGCCGCGCAGACGTGCACGTGAGTTGAGGCAAGCCGTGACCGACAAGACCGGCCGCACCCTGCCCGTCGAGAACTATTACGGCTGGCTCATCAACGACAGGCTCGAAGAACTCAAGGCGCTTCTCACCGATGGCACGAAATGATCGTGGTTGGTGGCCGGACACTCGCGAACCTGCGTCGGATGGCAGGACAGATTTATGCCGGAAAAGCTGGCTGTCATGAGACCAATTCCGCTTGCATTTGGCGAACATCTATCGACATCAGATGGAAGCAAACAGTGCACTCAAGCGAACTCATAAAGCGCGCCGGAATTGCCGGTCGCGTGCAAGATGGCCAAGCGAGGTATCGTGTGTCGATTACCATGCGGCTCCAAACTGAGAATGGCTTACCCAGCGCGACGTTCTGAAAATCACATATTTGAAAGACAAGGTGGCGTTTGGCATGCGCCTCTACGGCTTGACTGACTGAGGGGGTGACATCGCCATGCTTGATCCGATCGTGAATTTCTTCACCCGGATTTTCCAGTGGATCGGCCGCGGCATCGGCTTAGCCATCGGCGTCATCCTGTGGCCGTTCGTGTGGGCCGGGCGTTGGTATACGCAGCGCGGCTGGATCCTGAAGGCAGTGGTCGGCCTGGCGCTGCTGATGCTGATCGGCCTCTACGCCAATTTCTTCTACGCCACCCAGTGGTGGAACAATTTCAACCCGAACTATCCCGACACCTATATATTCGAGAAGCGCAACCTGTCGGCCGGCGAGCAGGTCGCCGCCGGTGCCAGCACCGACGCCGCCAGGACCTGTGGCAATTCGGCGATCGCCCAGTTGGCGGCCGACCTGACCGACTTCAACGTCAACCAGAATGCCTGGGTGTCGTCGATGATCCTCTACAAGCTCGGCCTGTTCGGCATCGACTGGGACCACACGCCGTTCATGGACAACAAGGCGTCGTTCCAGCGCGGCATCAACCAGGCGGTGCGGCGCACGGCGACCGAGCTTGCCGACAATCTCGGCCGCGTGCGCACCACCTCGCAGATCGACGCCGACCTGCAGGACGCGCGCGGCAATCTGCAGTTCGATGAGGAAACCTGGTATTTCGGCTTGAACCCGTTCGGGCCGAAGACGCCGACGCCGAGCTACTATCGCGACGCGGTGCGCAAGCTGCGCGCCTTCAACGCCCGGCTGGAAACCTGCCAGACGGTGTTCGATGCCCGCGCTGACAATCTCAAGCAGTATATCGACCGCATCTCGTCCGACATCGGTTCGACCTCGGCGATCCTCAAGGAGCGCGCTGAGCACTACAACAATGGCTGGTTCGATTTCCGCGCCGACGATCGCTTCTGGTTCGCCTATGGCCAGCTCTATGCCTATTACGGGCTGATGAAAGGCGCCGAGGCCGATTTCGAGGACGTGATCAACGAAAAGCACCTGCAGAGCCTGTGGGACACGATGGACTCGCAGTTCGTCTCGGCGCTGCGCATCCAGCCCTTCATCATCGCCAATGGCCGCGAGGATGGCTGGCTGTTGCCGAATCACCTAACGACAATTGGCTTCTACATGTTGCGCGTGCGCTCGAACCTGGTCGAGATCAGCAACGTTCTTGCGCAGTAACTCGGTGGATGAAGCGCTCGAGGGCATCGAGGCATTGGGACCGGTAACTTCTCTGGGGTGAGCGCGGCCACGATTTGTTAGCGCCGACTGGGCCATCACCGTTACTTTGTTTAAGGCGGCGGCGATGGCGGTGGAATGGACGATCACGATCGAGAGCAGGAACGAATTCGGCGATGTCGAAACGAGGTCCGGATCGACAAAAGCGATGAGCGTCCGCGTGGCGGAGACCTTGACCTGTCGATCAAAGATGGCAAGAAGATCATGGCCGCCCTGCAAACAGTGGTCGCGACCTAGGAGGCGAAAACCTACACCCTGTTTCGACGGGTCTGTCCGGATTGCCACAATTTTCGGCCGGTCAAGGACTATACGACGCGTCGAATTCAAACGGTGTTCGGCACAGTGGAGGTTCGCAATCCCCGCTGGGTGTTGTGCCGGGATTGCCATCCAGGGATGGACGCCGCATCCAATGGTATCGAGGTTCCCGACCTGTTGAGGGAAGTGCATGAATGGACCGGCTTTGCGGATAGCTTCACGCATGTTCGCACCGGCGACGTCCCAAGAGATGTCTCGGCCATGCTGGCCGGCGTACTGGCGGATGCGACCAACCTTGGTCCGAAACGGATGGCCAGCGCGTCCAAAGGCATCAGCGCTCACCAGATCAGTTGGATGAGAACCTTCCATGCACGGTCGGAGACCTACCGCGCGGCGCAGGCCTGCGTGACGGACGCCCACACCCGCCATCCGCATTCTCGCCTTTGGGGCAATGGCACGACGTCATCATCTGACGGCCAATTCTTCCGCGCGAGCGACCGAGCCGCAAAGCGCGGCGACATCAATCTGCATTACGGCAGCGAACCCGGCTCAAAGTTCTACAGCCACCTTTCCGATCAGTACGGCTACTTTGTAAGCGTCACGAGCACCGCACGACTGTCCTTGCTTGACAGAGGCAGGATTCAGATGCGGGCCGCTTTGACCCGCTTGGGCATGAAGTACGAGCGGATGGCGACGACCGCCTTTGCAACGGCTGCGACGCCCGCGTCGTCGAGACGGGAGTTCAGCCCCGTTGTATCCCGGATCGGGGCGATGATGTCGCCGGTCTTGGCATGGCCGTGGAGAACGGGGCGCCAGAGCCTTGTGGCGTAGCCGGTGGCAAGCAGGAAGGCGGTCGACCATTCGAAGGCGTCGAATGTGCCGTCCTGCTGTCGCGCAAGGCGCGGACGCCAGGTCTCCGGCGTTTCGCCGAGCCCGACCGAGATCCGGTTATAGTTGGCAACCAGCGTCTGAACGGCGAGCGCCTCGGTTGTACCTTCGAGCGCCATCAACGCTTGCTCGCCTGCAAACAAAGGAATCCATTGGCGCGGGTCGATAAAGCGCGGACCGATGATGAGCGCAGTCAGATAGCCGTCGAGCCCATCCATGCCGAAGACCGGCGGATGCGGCCGCTGCTTGTGCAGGAACGTCTCGAAGGCCGCATCGTCCAGCATCGGGCGCGAAGGCGCAATCGAGGACGCCGCAGCGGGCCGAGCGGCGACGGGCCCCCTTGACCGACGAGCGATCATGCCGCCACACGCTCCAGTTGGCCCCGTGCTTCCCGGTCCGCCTTCCAATTCCACGGCAAGAGCTCGTCGAGCCGATTGACCGGAATGAAACCCGAGACGATCTGCTCGAGCACGTCGGCGAGCCAGGTTTCGGGATCGAGACCATTGAGCCGTGCCGAGTTGACCAGTGATGCCAGCACCGCCCATGTCTCGCCACCGCGAGCGGATCCGGCAAAGAGGCTATTCTTCCTCGTCAGGCAAACTGGTTTGAGCGAACGCTCGACAACGTTGCTGTCGACTTCGATCCGGCCGTCCTCGAGGAAGGCGATCAGCCCATGCCAATGCGCCAGCGTGTAGGCAATGGCCTTGCCGAGCGACGACTTGGCCGAGACCTCATCGATCAGCATCTCCAACTGCTCCTTCAGTGCCGCCATGAGCGGAGCGCTCTCGGCCTTGCGCACCGACAGGCGCTGCTCGGCGCTCATGCCGCGGATGCATTCCTCGATCCGGTAGATCTCGGCAATAGCGGCGACCACCGCCAGCGCCTCGCTCGAGCCCGTCGTCTTGACCACCTCGACGAACTTGCGCCGAGCATGGGCCAGACAAAAGGCAAGCTGCAAGGGTGCGATATTGCTCTTGCGCCGCCGCTTCGCCAGGCTCTTGTAGGCCGCATAGCCATCGACCTGCAGAATGCCGTCGAATGTTGAAAGCTGTGCCTCGATCTCTCCGGTTCCCCGGCTTTCTGCAAACACATAGCCGACTGCCGGCGGTGCCGGTCCCTGCCAGGGACGATCATCGACGGCCTGCGCCCACAACTGGCAGACTTTCGTCCGCTTGCGTCCCGGATCAAGTCGCGGCAGAGGCGTTTCGTCACAAAACACCCGCGGCTGCGAGCGGATGAAGGCAAGCAGGCGATCGTAAAGCGGCCTCAGCCACCAGGCGGCCCGTCCGACCCAGCCGCCGAGCGTGCCACGGTCGAGATTGATGCCGTAACCCGAGAAGATCTGCGACTGGCGATAGAGAGGAAGATGCCAGGCGAACTTGGAGACGACCACATGCGCCATCAGGGCCGTCGTCGCCATGCCCCCGTCCATTACTCGCGCTCGCGCCGGCGCCTGGACGACATGGGCCTCACAGGCCCGGCAGGCGTATTTGGGCCGGATCGTGCGGATCACGCGTAGCAGTGCCGGAACGATATCGAGGGCCTCACTGACATCCTCGCCGATGCGATGGAGGGGAAGTTCGCAACACGAGCAGACCGCGCTCTGCGGCTCGATCACTTCCTCGCAGCGCGGCAGATGCTTCGGCAGGGCACCCATGTTGCGCGACGCCGACCGGTGCTTGCGTCGCGGCCGATCCTTGTCTTCGACGGCATCGTCGTTGGCCGCGGCCGGCACCTCGCAGAGGTCACCGAGATCGAGCGCGATCTGCACCGGATCGAGCACGGCCAGCTTCTCCGATTTTACCCCGAAGATCATCTGCCGAAGCAGATCGGCATAGACGCGCAGCTCCGCGTTCTCGGCTTTAAGAGCCAGAACCATTCTCTGCAATTCGGCAGGATCCGATGGCAACGAATCAGGGCGGGGCGACATGATCAACCCTACCAGGCGACCCCGAATCTTCAAGCAAATCCAGTCACTTCACGCCGCTCTGACCGGTCTTTTGACGTGTTTCTTCGCCACCCTCGTCCAGTCGAGGCCAGCCACCAGAAGGGCGAACTCCTCGCGCGTCAGCCGGACCTGGCCGTCGCGGATCGGCGGCCAGGTGAAGCGCCCCGATTCGAGCCATTTCGAGGCCAGAACCATGCCGCTTCCGTCCCAAAAAAGAAGGCGCAATCTGTCGCCGCGCTTGGGGCGGAAGACAAAGACGTCACCGCAATAGGGATCGGCTGCAAGAGCCGAGGCGACCAGGGCAACAAGGCCATTGATGCCGCGGCGGAAGTCGACCGGCTGCGTCGCCACCACCACCTTCACGTCGCCGGCTAGCGCAATCACTGCGGCACACGCAAGGCACCCACGATGGCGGCCGCCAGGGCCGGATCGACCGAACCCGTCAGGACGAGGCGGCTTTCACCGATCTCGAGCTCGATCCGACCGGTCGACCTGGGCGCCTCCTTATTCCGTGCGTCACTATGCTCGAGCTGTCGCTCCTCGCCCGCGATCGTAATTGGCACAAACTGCAGGGCTGGCGTCGTCTCCGCAGCCGCTTTCGCCTGCACCAGCCCCACGTGCCGTCGCCAGACCGAAAGAAGACCTCGATTGATCCCCCAACGCCGCGCGACAGCCGAGATGTTGGCGCCCGGCTCCGCGCTTTCCGCAACAATCCGCGCCTTCTCCGCCGGCGTCCAGCTGCGCCGTTTCCGCCGGCCTGTGATCACCTCGACCCGGCGATAGTGACCCTCTTCATGCCTGCCTTGATGACTGTCTTGATGACTGGCATCAGGGTCCTCCCACTCCATGCGCCTGCGCTCCTCGCTGCCGCAAATCAGGCGGCAAATCTCCCCAGTGCATAGCCCTCAGGCAAGATGGGGTGCTCGTCACGCTCACGCTACTTTAGCATTCTGCCCATCAGTCCGACCGAAAGTGAGGCTGCTTATGTGCTCGATGGGCTATTCGATCAGGACACGGTCCTCGACATCCAGGAACACTTTACCGATAGGGGTGGCGCGAGTGATCACATCTTCGGTCTGTTCGCCCTCATAGGCAAACGCTTCGCGCCGCGACTGCGCAACCTCAAGGACCGGAAGTTCCACACGTTCGAGAAAGGCGATGCATACCCGGCGCTGTCGAACCACATCGGGGCGCCGATCAACACCACCCTGATCCTCGAGCACTGGGATGATCTCCTCCATCTGGCGGCGTCGATCACCACGCGATCCGTAGTGCCGGCCACGATCCTGAAGAAACTATCCGCATCTCCGAAGGAAAGCCAACTCGCACGAGCGCTACGGGACTCGGCCGGGTCGAGCGATCGCTGTTCATGATCGAATGGTACTCAAGTTCGGCGGCGTTGCCAGGCCGGCCTCAACAAGGGTGAGGCTGCGCATAAGCTGAAGCGCGCCGTTTTCTTCCACGAGCGTGGTGAAATCCGTGACCGGTCCTTCGAAAGCCAGGCGTTCCGCGCCTCCGGCCTCAACCTCGTCGTCAGTGCGATCGTAGGAATGCGGTCTATATCGAACGGGCCCTTACCTACTTACGCAAAACGCATCGCGAGATTCCGGATCATCTGCTCAAGCACGTATCGCGGCTGAGTTGGGAGCACATCAACCTGACCGGCATCTACACCTGGGATGCAGAACATCAGATGCCTGAAGGATTCCGTTCGCTCAGACTTCCGGCTCGGTTACGCCACGCCGCATGACGTTCATGCTCCGTTCGACGTTAGCGTGTCGCTGGGAACGGTTCTTGTTCCGACCCCCTACTCGCTGGGTTACACAAGCAGCCAACTGTTCCGACGGGTCCTATTTCCCCAGGTGGCCCTCACGGCAATTCCCGAGCTGACCACCTCGATGATGGTCATCATGAAGGCGCTTTCACTCGGATTCGCCATCGAGGTCGTCGATATCTTCGCGCAGTCCCAACTGATCGCCGCGCTGAACTTCTACTACCTCGAAGCCTTTGTGATTGCCGTCGTGATCTACATGGTGATCGCCTATGTCGTCATACAGATCGCCGACAGGCTGGAGCAATCCCTCCGGGTGTGGACGTGAGGCATGCATGTGGGACAGGATCGCCAAGCTTCGGGATTACTCTCGTCACGGTAGGGGCCGCCGACCGTCGCGCGCGCTGGGCGCGCTATTTCTCATCGCCGTTGGCCTCTATGTCGGATACCATGGCTGGACAGGACTATCCGCCGCGGGGGCCTGATGCGCTCATGCTTCAACTCAAGACCGCAATCCGAGATAGCGAGCCAATCATGAAATCCGAGACAGCAGCCACCGAAAGCGTTGAGCCGGCGCCTAAGACGGTTCCATCGGGTTGGCGAGTGTTGATGACGCGCGAACGCTGGACCGAAGTCGCGCGCATCATTTTTACCGGCTTGATGGCGTTGCTGTATTGGCAGCAGCTCATTCCAATACAAGCCTTGTGGGTGGCGGTTGCCATCGGCTTGTATCCGCTTGTCAAAACCGGCGCCGTTGATCTCGTAAAAGAGCGCAAGATCGGTACCGAAATATTCGTCACCATTGCCACGGTGGTGGCGCTGAGCGGAGGCGAGACCGTCGCCGGCGCGGTCCTCATGGTGATCATTTTGATCGCGGAGTTCATCGCCGATCTGAATATGGAACGAGCGCGAGCCTCGATCAAAGACCTGATCGGCTCAGTGCCGCAGGTGGCGCTTGTGCGGGACGCAGGTGGCGAACGCATGGTCCCGATCGAGAATTTGCGCGCGGGCGACGTTGTCTTGGTGCGGGCCGGCGAGAAGATCCCGGTCGACGGCACCGTCGTCGGTGGAGCGGCTTCGGTCAACGAAGCATCGATCACAGGAGAGAGCATTCCCAAGGACAAGAGCGATGGCGCCGATGTCTTTGCCGGAACCATCGTCGAATCCGGCGCCCTCGACATCGAGACCGAGAAGGTTGGTGCCGACACCACCTTTGCCCGCATCATCAGTCTGGTCGAGAATGCCGAAGCGGAAAAGGCACCCGTCCAGAAACTGGCGGATAAGGTCGCGTCATGGCTGATCCCGGTCGTGCTGATCTTCCTCGTTGCGGTTTATCTTTATACCCGCGACGTTCGGATGATCGTCACTCTGCTGATTTTCACATCACCTGCCGAACTCGGATTGGCGACTCCTCTGGTGATTATCGCAGCCATTGCGCGAGCCGCACGCAGTGGAATTCTGGTCAAGGGGGGCGTCTATCTGGAGTCTTTGGCCAAGGTCGACGTCCTGGTGTTCGACAAGACAGGCACCCTGACGGCGAACAAGCCCGAGGTTGTCGGCGTGGAGATGCAGGACGGCACGCTTTCGGAAGCTGATCTGATCAGCCTTGCCGCCGCCGCCGATCGGCGCTCCGCTCACCCCTTGGCGAAAGCGGTCGTCAACTATGCCGCCCGGATGAAAATCGATGTCCCGGAACCGGAGCAGTACGAGCAGTTGCAGGCGCGCGGTGTGAAGGCGACGGTCTCCGGACGCACCGTGCTGGTCGGGAATGCATTGTTGTTGCGCGAGGCCGGCGTGCCGCTTTCCGATGCGATCGAAAAGGGCGGACAGACGCCGGTTCACGTCGCGGTCGATGGGAAATTCGCTGGCGTGATTTTTATTGCCGACACATTGCGACCAGGTGCGCGCGAAGCGCTGGCAAAGCTCCGTGCAACCGGGGTCAAGCGCATGGTGATGGTGACGGGTGACAATGAGGCCACAGCGCGGACCATCGCCAACGAGCTCGGCATGGATGAAGTGCGTGCCAATCTGATGCCGCAGGACAAGGTCGCCGCCATCGCCGAATTGCAAAAGCAGGGCCATCGCGTGGCGATGGTCGGCGACGGGATCAACGACGCGCCGGCGCTGGCACGCGCCGATGTCGGCATTGCGATGGGGGGCGGCGGCACGCAGGCAGCGCTGGAAGCCGCCGATATCGCATTGATGAAGGATGACCTGGCAAGAATTGTCAGCGCCCGCGCGATTGCGCGACGCGCTTACCGGACAATTCAGGAGAATATCTTCGTCGGCGTTGGTGTTGTGCATGTTTTGGGCATTACCGCAGCGCTGATGGGCTGGATCGGTCCTATCCAGGCAGCGATTTTGCACTTGGGGCCAGATGTCCTGGTGTTCCTGAATTCGGCAAAACTGCTGCGCGTTCGAATCCAAGATGTTTAAGCGCATCTCTTTGAAGCCTAAGGCTTCGAACCGAACTAGCCAAAGCGGTCATTCGATTCGTCCGATCGGATGACTGCTACTGGCGCATGTGGTCGGTTGGCGCGTTCATAGATCAGATTGCCTGATGAGGCTCGGGAAGGTCCGGCCGGGGGTGGAAAACCGCCGTTCAGCGCCCTATGCGAGCACGAAATTCGGCAGTCGAATTGGTGCGTGGAAACGGTTCGGAAGGCAACTGTACATCGAGAAAGGCACAAAGCGGCTCCCATCCTTCGGAGACTTGATACGTGAGAAGGCGTTCAGGCGGCAGCGTTGATTTCACGGAAGCGTTATGTGCTTCATAGACAGCGATTGCGTGATCACGGTTATCAAATCGACCGCCAAAGACAGCGTTTCCAACCACCGCCACACCAAAGGACTGTGGATCATTGGTAGCAGCATCCATCGTGAGCCCTATTGTTTGCGCCATGCTGTCATACCAGGCTTCCGGGTCACGAACTGTCAGGATAACCTTTGCATGAGGGTAGTGGTCACTCACTTGGCGCCAAAAATGCGCCGTTGGCCAATCGACCGCGGAAAGATAGCCGGCATATGCCGCATCCCAGGTCGGGAGTTGTCCCTGGCCGGCGGCGCGCCACAGCGCCTTCTGCTCGGGATTGGCGTGGACATCTGCCATGTGATGACACGGCCCGAACCCAAGATGCTCCAACGCGAGCTTCAGCGAATATGTGCCAGTGCGACCCATGCCTGCACCAATGACATCTAGAGCCATGAGCACCCCAAGGAGATTTCAATCGGTCAAAATACCGCTGTTTTCTTTAATTCGCTATATCTTTGAAGGTCAGCTCCGAATCGCGTCAAGCCGTAGCGCGCGAAGGTCAGTATTGGAGAAGCGCCGGGAATGGTGGCTCCTGGCGCCGCTGTGGCGAAGACGCGTGGATCGACACCACTATCCGCTGACGCAGCGCTTGCTCCGGTCGATGACGTGGATGCCCATCAAAGGATGGGAGACAACCGACAGCGAGTTTCCGCCGGGAACGTGATCGCGGTCCACCAAAGCCATCTTGAACGGCAAGGCCGTGCAGACCTGCTCCATCAGGCTGCTCGACGTATACCGCGCGACATTCGAGCAGCGTGGACACAAGCTGGCAAGGCACGGGTTAGGCGCCGCGCTGTTGCAAGACACCGTTCTGCGCACGCGTTACGCCGCGACGACCTCGGGATTCGCGGCCTTCTTGTTCATGCCATATCGGACGAAGCGAAAGCCTTCTACGAGCACTACGGCTTTGCGGCTTCCCCGAAAAATCCGATGACCCTTGCGCTCTCGCTAAGGCGCGTTGAAAGAGCGGGGCCGAAACGTCTTGTTGTGCACAAGTTGGTAATCGCCTCGTAATCAACCAGCCGGAAAAAGCTTCCAGCGCCGCGGCCTAAAAGCCACTCGAGTTTTCTGCGCCGCCGGATGGTCGACGGGCAATTCGATCTCGACCCGCTGGCGTTCGCCGCCGATTTCGAGCTCGACCCGCCTGGTGCCGGCGACGCGGCGGCTGGCGGCGACCGTGCCGGCGATGCAGCCGTTGCATTCGTCCACCAGTTCGACATCGTGCGGGCGAAAGAACAATGTCGCTTCGCCTTGCGGTGCGTGCGGCGCGGAGAGCCCGATCGGGCGGTCGGCGATCCAGACCTGGCCGTCCTCGACCTTGACCGGGATCGAGCTCGATTCGCCGATAAAGCCATAAACGAAGGGCGAGTTCGGGGTATCGTAGATCTCGTCGGCGGTGCCGACCTGCTCGATGCGGCCCTGGCTTATCACCACGACGCGGTCGGCAAGCTCCAGCGCCTCTTCCTGGTCATGGGTGACAAAGACCGTGGTATGGCCGGTGGCGTCGTGGATGTCGCGCAGCCAGCGGCGCAGTTCGCGGCGCACCTGGGCATCGAGCGCGCCGAACGGCTCGTCGAGCAAAAGCACGGCCGGTTCGATCGCCATGGCGCGGGCCAGCGCCACGCGCTGGCGCTGGCCGCCCGAAAGCTGCGCCGGATAGCGTTTTTCCAGACCGGAAAGCTGGACGAGGTTGAGAAGTTCCAAGGCGCGGCGGCGGATTTCCTTCGCCGACGGGCGTGACGGCCCGTGCCGGACCTTGAGTCCGAAGCCGATATTGTCGGCGACCGTCATATGGCGAAACAGCGCGTAGTGCTGGAAGACGAAGCCGACATTGCGCTCCTGAATCGACTTTTGAGAGGCATCCTCTTCGCCGAAGAAGATCTTTCCGCGGGTCGGCCGCTCCAAGCCGGCAATCAGCCTGAGCAGCGTCGTCTTGCCGGAACCGGAAGGTCCCAGCAGGGCGATCAGTTCTCCCGACTTGATGTCGAGCGAAACGTCGCGGAGGGCCGGAAACCGCTCAAACTCCTTGCGCACGTTGGCAACGCGAACTTCCATGCAAATCCCTTTTGTAGTTGATGCATGCCGTTATCCCAAAACCGGTTCCCACTTTTGGGCGACATCAAATCTTTGTTTTATGCATGTCGTTGTCCAAAAACCGCTACACACTTTTGGGCGACATGCATTTGTCAGTGTCCGCGCGTCGCGGCGATCTCGGCGCCGTAGCGCATCTCGAGAAGTGTTTTCAAGACCAGCGTGACGAGCGCCAGGCCGGCAAGCAGCGAAGCGACGGCAAAGGCGGCGGCGGCATTGTACTCGTTATAAAGGATTTCAACATGCAGCGGCATGGTGTTGGTTAGCCCGCGTATGTGGCCCGACACGACCGAGATGGCGCGATGACGATCAGAAGCGGCGCGATCTCGGATTTGAACGGCAGGTTGCCGGCGATGAAGATGACGGAACCGTACTCGCCGACGCCGCGCGCGAAGGCCAGCGCGAAACCGGTGACGATGGCCGGCGCCAGTCCGGGAAGCAGGACGCGGCTGATGATCTGGAAGCGATTGGCGCCGAGCGTTGCGGCCACTTCCTCCACCTCCTTGTCGATCTCCTCCATGATCGGCTGCACGGTACGAACGACGAAAGGCAGGCCGATAAAGATCAACGCGATGACGATGCCAAGCGGCGTATACGCGACCTTGATGCCGAGCGGCATCAGCAGGCTTCCGATCCAGCCGTTCGGTGCGTAAAGCGTGGTCAGTGCGATGCCGGCCACCGCTGTCGGCAGCGCGAAGGGCAGGTCGACCATGGCATCGGCGATGCGGCGGCCTGGAAAGCTGTAGCGCACCAGCACCCACGCGACGATCGTGCCGAAGACGACGTTGACAGCGGCGGCAATGAAGGCGGTGCCGAAGCTGATTTCAAGCGCGTTGATGGTGCGGCGATCGGTGACGATCGCCCAGAAGTCGGTCCAGCCGAGCGCCGCCGAGCGCCAGATCAGCCCGGACAGCGGAATGAGGAGGGTGAGGAAGGCAAGCGAGAAGCCGAGCGTCAATCCGAAACCCGGAATGACGCTCGGCTGTCTGAACCGCCACCCCGCCTTGGCGGGCGTGCTGTGGTCATGTCGTCCTGATCTAAATGCTATTGGGCCGGCTTATAGATCTGGTCAAATATACCACCGTCGCCGAAATGGTAAGGCTGCGCCTTCATCCATCCGCCGAAAATTGGATCGTCGATGCTGATCCGCTTGATTTCCGGCAGTTTGGCGAGATCCTCCGCAGGCACCAGGTCGGGCTTCGCCGGACGGTAGTGGTTCTTGGCGATGATCGTCTGGCCTTCCTTGGAATAGAGATAGCCCAGATAGGCTTCGGCAACTTTCCGTGTGCCCTTGGCATCGACATTGGCGTCGACAACGGCGACCGGCGGCTCGGCCAGGATCGAGGTCGGCGGGATGACGATTTCGAACTGATCGGCGCCGAACTCGTCCAGCGCCAGATAGGCCTCGTTTTCCCAGGCGATCAGCACGTCGCCCAGGCCCTTTTGCGCGAAGGTCACGGTCGAGCCACGCGCGCCGGTGTCAAGCACCGGAACATGGGAATAGAGGTTGCCGACGAATTCCTTGGTCTTGGCTTCATCGCCGCCATCGTTGGTGTTGGCCCAGGCCCAGGCCGCGAGGTAGGCCCACCGGCCACCACCGGAGGTCTTGGGATTGGACGTGATCACCTGGACGCTGTCCTTTGTGAGATCGCCAAAATCGTGAATGCCCTTGGGGTTGCCTTTGCGGACGAGGAGGACAATGGTCGAGGTATAAGGCGCCGAATTGTTCTCGAACTTCGTCCGCCAGTCGGGATTGATCTTCTTCGTTTTCGAGACGATCGCGTCGATGTCGCCTTGCAGCCCCAGCGTCACCACGTCGGCGTCGAGGCCGTCGATTACCGCGCGAGCCTGAGCGCCCGATCCCCCATGCGACTGCTGGACGGCGACGGTCTCGCCGGTCTCGGACTTCCAGTGGGCGGTGAAAGCCTCATCGAATTGCTTGTAGAGCTCACGCGTCGGGTCATAGGACACGTTGAGAATGGTGGTATCGGCAAACGCGAAACCGAGCGTGCCGAACTGGACAGATGTGGCGACCAGTGCGCCGAGCAGTTTCATGAAATGAGGTTTGGTCATTTCCGCCTCCGTTGAACTCGCGTCAAATCTACCGAATTGATAGAATTTAGATCAATGTTGCCTTTTTTGGCCTAGTGAAGCAATTTCTCGCCTATTTCACCCTAAATGAGGAATGTTTTTCCTCACATAACGTGACTCGGGATCCTGGGCTCCCGGACGCGATAACTAGAAACCGCCAGCCCTTCGGCAATACGCAAGTGGCGATCAGGCGCGTGTAGGGCGTCAGGAAGAGCAGGAGCGACGCCGCAAGCGCAAGCGGAATTGCCAGAAAGGCGATTGCTGGGACCATGCCGATCTGGCCGCTTGCCAGAGGGCGAAAGCGGGTCCGCTCAACGTGGCCGTCGAACCTGCGATCGGCAATGTCATTGATCGTGGACCCGGCGCTTCTCATCAGAAACGCGCCAAGGGTGAATAGCGCCAATTGCTGAACGGCGGGGATACCATGTGCCGCTTGGATCAATGCGGCCCAACAGGGAACAACGTCAGCCATATGCCCACTGGCCGATCCAGCCGCGCGAGCCGCGTGTAGGGCCGCCATGCACGCGGCAGCCGGCGATCCACCCAGTCACCTCTATGAATATCACTCAGGTCCGGTCGGCTCGAAGTCGCCATGAAGTAATCTTAATCCCGCGCAGAGAAAGGCATTTTCCTGTTCGGTTGAAGTGCCAAATTCGCAGCGTTGCGTATGCGCGCAATGGCAGCCTCGGGGTGGCAAGCGGAAGTCCAGCGTGAACGCGCGGAATAGTTGCTTTGCGGACCTGAGCCGGCATTAGGTTGCGCAAGCTGTAGCGGCTGATCTTGGCACGACCGAGACCAACGGCGGCGCTCACGCGCAGGACCGGCTCTTGAAGCCAGTGCCCAGCGGGCTCTACGCCAATAATGGGCGCTTTCCAGAATGACCGGAACCGCACGGCAATCGCTGAGCAAACCCTTCTAACCTTGGCCAGCGGAGCAATCACCTTTACGATTCGACCAGGATCACCAAGGACTCTGGCACCACTCCATCGAAGGCCATCGCATCCGCGGCTTCCTTGCTCTGCATAGCTTTCATCATGGCGTCCATGTCCGGAACGTCCATAAGAACGGCCACCCGGGTCGGATTTTGTGGATCTACAAATGTTCGTATGTTGGTCACGCCGAGCGGACCAAAAAGCTCTTTGCGCTTCGGCGAGTCGAGCCAGTGCTTCGCTCCTTTTGTGATGTTTATGGTGGCCAATGACTGTCGGCATTGCATCCTACCTATCGTGACGGCGAAGTCCGGCATCGCCAAGAGTGCCAAGATCCATCCCCGTCGAACCACGGAGCGCCGTTTTGGTTGGACTGTCAATTATTTCGTTAAGGACGCGGAAGAACGATTCGGAGAGGGCGTTTCTTCCGGACGGTTCGACCTCAATGAACCAGGATCGCGGTCACGCGGCTGTGGCTATTGACATGTGACATGCGCAAACAGCCGGACAACAACTGCAAGGGCCCGCGTGGCAGATATGGGGATCCAGCGCGGGGGTCGGAAAGGGCAGTTGCGGGAGTAGGGCTGCCATTCATGACCCGGCGGGCCAAGGTCGTCTTCGGGTCGACTCCGGCCGTAGAGCGAAGGTCCGCTGTTGAGAGCGGCGGTGAGGGTCCGGTAATGGCGCTACTTACTCGTTCAGGTGGCCGCTACAGTTGATTGCTAGAGTTAGTCTAGCGTGTCCAAGCGCCATGAAGCGAGCTTACAGCCAAAAGGAAAGTCGGCGGCCCATTTTTCAATGAGCGTTGCCCGAACCCGCCGACCTGCGGATTGCCATTGGCCCCGCGATTCGCAGCTTTGCCGGAACGGAGGCGTGCCGTCTAGCAATGTAAGCGTGTACCATTTCAGCTGCGGAAGTTTTCAAGATCTCTGCCTTAAATCTTTCGGCCATCGCTCGCGCAATCTGTGCTGCCTATAAAGTCGCGCAGCACGAGGTGATCTAGGTTGCAGGGTTGGCGCGGCAAGCGTTCCTCGGCCAGGAATCAGGCGCCAGCGCTGAACAACGCAGCCGGGACGAGTTTCCGGATTCGTTACCGCCATCGGCGATTTGCTCACGGGCTTCGCAAGTCCACGGTGCACTCGTGAGACTCCTAATTGCGCTCCGCCGCGCCGAATGATTACGGAGTACTAGCCTGCCCAATCCCAGCGCGCCCAGAGTTCTGGCTCGCGTGTGAACCATTAGGCCGGCGGGACGTTGCTCTGCGGATCCAACAGCTGACGGCACGACCGTGGAGGAATCCAAGCATCATTCTACGCCTCAGAAACAAGACACGCCCGGTGCCTTGGCGAACTTTCCTTATGACCGAATGACCGTCGAGCGATTTCGGGGGCGTTTCCGCGAGCGAGGTGGAACGACGAGCGCAGGAGCTGGTTTGTGCCGGGAAAGACGGCGCCGCTACCTCTTTGGCGACCTCTATTCGACCCGCGGGAGCATCATCAACCCCAAGAGGTGATGTCACATAAACGGAGATGGGCTGTCGTTGTGACTTTTGGGAATGATTTCAGGCGATCACGCCGGCAGCAGCTTTCCATTGCGCCATGGCATTCAAGCGGTGAAGATGGATTTGAAAGGCGGAGCGTTTTGAACGGGGCGGGACGAAGAGATTGCGGACTGCAGAGAACGTCGAGACGAAACGCTGGAGGCTCCCCGGTGATCGAAAATCTTGTATCATCCGCTCTCGTTTTCGCAGTGGCACATGCGAATTCTCCGCTCTGTTGTTCAAGCCCTTGTGCGACCGGTGCTCGATGTCCGTCATGACTAGACGCCGCGCTGCTCCATAGGAGCCGAGCTTGTCGGTGATCATGCGCTTCGGCACCTGGCCCTGCTTCTTCAACAGCCGTGTCAGCACGCGCTTGGCGGCCTTAGTGTTGCGCCGGGTCTAGCCGATCTCGTCGAGCACATAGCCGTCCTGGTTGACGGCCCGCCATAACCAATGCTTCTTGCCGGCGATCATGATGGCGACTTCGTCGAGGTGCCAGATATCATTTCGACTGGGCTGCTTGCGGCGCAGGCGCCGGGCGTAGTCCAGCCCGAACTTCTTTCCCCACCGACGGATCGTCTCGTAGGAAACGACAATGCCGCGCTCCAGCAGCATTTCTTCGACACGACGCAGGCTCAGCGGAAATCGATAATCCAGCCACACCGCGTGGGCGATGATCTCGGGTGGGAACCGATGCCGTTTGTAGCTGATCTGCGAAGTGTTCGTCCCCAGCATCTATCGCAGCGATCCCTGACACGCGGTTACCGTGACAACGCCCCTGGGAGCGCCTGGACCAAATCGGGTGCCCAGTTCTAATAGGTGGCGGGTGGTACGACGGGATCGCTCTACCGTCATCTCAGGAATGCATGGTGGGAAGACTCCCGAGGGCGACCTTGCGCATGTTCGAAGGTGGCCATCTATTTCTCTGGCAGGATAGCTCCGCGTTCGCCGAGATCGTCCGGTTTCAAACGAGGAAGCCGGCTAAAGGGCGAACACGAATTTGCGCCGTGCGAGGCTGCGTGAGGCCATGGACGTCCGCGCCTTACTGAGGCAAGACCGGTCGCGTCTATGTTTAGGCGGCGAGCCACATTGCCTATGCCTCGCTCGATAGCATATTGCGGGCGGCATAGAGTTCGCCAATGAAGTCGGTGATCAAGGTCGAATTGATGCCGTCCGGCGGGCGCAGGAGTAGCGCGCGGAAATTGACGGCCGGCTCGAATGGCCTGGCCAAAATACCGCCGATCATGCCGTCCGCAATGACGGAGGGATTGACCAAGCCGATTCCCATGCCCTTCGCTGCAAGGATAGCGATGGTCAGGCCGTAGGGCGTTTCGATCAGGATGCGCGGCCGTACCCCATGCGCGGCCAGGATCTTGTCCATCGCGAGCCGAGCCGTATCTTCCGGCGACAATGCCAGGAAGGCCTCGTCGGCGAGATCGGCCGGCGTGATTATCTGCTTCCGCGCCAGCCGGTGGTTCTTCGGCATTACACAGACGGCGCGCGGCGTGGTGAAGATGCTGTGCAGCACGCCGCTGGTATCGACCTCGTCGGCCGCGAGCCCGATATCGAAACTGCCAGAGGCGACCAGGTCGCGCACGATATTGGAGGTGCGGACCTGATAGCTGATTCGCACCTGCGGATGCCGGTGCGAGAACGCTACGATGGCGCGCGGCACCAGCCCATGCCCGAGTGCCGACAGGGAGGCGACGCGGATGGTACCGGTGCCGACCTCCTTGATCTGGGCCGCCCGCAGCTTGAGCCGGTCGAGCCCGACCAGGTTGGCTTTCACCTCGGCATGGAACAACTCCCCTTCGCGTGTCGGCACCAGCCTGCCACGAATGCGGTCGAAAAGCCTGAAGCCGAGTTCGGCCTCTAGCTTGGCTAGCGAACGGCTGATGGCCGGCTGCGAGGTATCCAGCAGCGCGGCCGCCGCGCCGGCGCCGCGCGTGATCATGATCGCGTTGAAGACATCGATGTCGCGCAGGTTCATAGTCAGCCCATATCAAAAGCGAATTAACTTTATCGCTGCGGTCATAGATGGCAATGGATGAGCCCGCTAAGTTTCGCCCATGAACCGACGCGACGACACTTCACATGTCCATCCTCCCAAGCGCTCCGAGGAACCGTTTCAGGCGGTGGCGATGCCGGTCGAGCGAGCCTCGACCGTGGTCTTTGACGATCTGGAATCGTTCGAGCGTCGCGTCGAGCGTCTGTACGACGGGTTCAGCTACGGACTTTACGGCACACCGACCAGCCGGCAGCTCGAGGATCATATCGCCGTGCTGGAAGGCGGATTGCGGGCCCTCGTCGTCCCGTCGGGCATGGCGGCCATGACGCTGGCGACCATGGCTGTCTGCCGTGGCGGCGAAAGGGTTCTGATCCCGGAGACGCTCTATGGCCCGGCGCGCGACATGGCAGAGCGTTTTCTTGGCCCCCTCGGGATCGAGGCGGTTTCCTACAATGCAAGGCTGGACGCAAGCATCGCGGCCATGATCGACGGCAGAACGCGGCTGGTTTGGGTAGAATCGCCTGGCTCGGCCACCTTCGAAGTCCAGGATGTGCCCGCCATCACAGCCGCGGCCCACAAGGCCGGCGTGCTCGTCGCGGCCGACAACACCTGGGCCTCGCATCTGCTGTTCAAGCCGCTCGCTCATGGCGTCGACATCTCCATGCAGGCGCTTTCCAAGCACGCCGGCGGCCATGGCGATCTCCTGATGGGTTCAGTCTCAGTGCGCGACGAGGCGCTGTTCCGACGCCTGAAGGACACGGCGCGCTTCCTCGGCTACGGGGTCTCGCCGGAGGATTGCGCGCTGTGCGAGCGTGGCCTGATGACCATGCCGGTGCGCGTGCGTCATGCCGACGCCACCGCGCGCAAGATCCTCGCCTGGCTATCGGAACGCCCGGAAGTCGCGCAGATCTTGCATCCCGCGGAGCCTGGCCATCCCGGCCACGCGGTCTGGAAGCGTGACTTCGCCGGATCGGCGGGCGTGTTCTCCTTCGTGCTGCGGCCGGAACTGGCGCCACTGCAATCCGATGTCCTGCGCAGCCTGCGGCTGTTCAGGCTCGGCGCAAGCTGGGGCGGCGTGCATTCGCTGATTGCCGTCAGCGATCCGCGCAAAGGGCGCGCCAGCCTCGATTGGCTGAAGCCCGGCCCGGTCTGGCGCCTGTCGATCGGCCTTGAGGCGCTCGAAGATCTTCTGGCCGACCTTTCCCAGGCCTTCGAACTCTTTGATGAAGCCCGGCGCAACGGAACCGCAGCAGCCGACGCCAAGGCCGCCGAATGATTAGAACCTCAACGAGAAGGGGAATGACTATGAAACATCAAGTTCTGAAATGGCTCACGGGTCTGGCGATAGGATTGGCCAGCCTGACTTCGGGCGCCGTGGACGCCAGCGCGCAGGCGGTTATCAACAAGATCAAGGAACGCGGCTATGTCAGCTGCGGCGCCAGCCAGGGCGTGCCTGGTCTCTCCCGGCCCGACGAGAAGGGGTATTATCGCGGCTTCGATTCCGATATCTGCCGCACTTTCGCGGTCGCCATCCTCGGCGACAAGGAGAAGATCCGTTACGTGCCGCTTAACGCAGGCCAACGTTTTCCTGCGCTGCAGACCGGAGAGATCGACGTTCTGTCGCGCACATCCACCATCACCTACAGTCGCGATACGGTTGTCCGCTTCGTCTGGATCAATCTCTACGACACGGACGGCATGCTCGTGCGCAAGGCCGACAATATTACCGAGCCCAAACTGCTGGACGGAAAGACCGTCTGCCTGCAAGGCGGTGGTAGCCTGACCGAGAAAGCGATCGAGGAAACCGAGGAAGAGTTCGGGATCGCGATGGAGAAAGTCTATTACGACTCGACCATTCAGGCGCGCGACGCCTTCTTTGGCGGCCGCTGCGATTCCTACGTCACCGACGGCACCGCGGCAGCAGGACAGCGTGCCGCGGTGGCCAAGAACCCGGACGACTACGACATCATCAAGGTCGGCAAAGCCGCCGAACCCAATGGCGTCGCGGTCGCCCGCGGCGACGATCAACTCTTCGACGTCGTGCGTTGGACATTGAATGCCCTGTTCTGGGCCGAGGCCAACGGCATCACCTCGCAAAACGTCGATGAAAAGCTTGCCTCGGGCAGTCCGGAAGTCAAAGGCGTGCTGGGTGAGGAGCCCGGTTTCGGCAAGCCGCTCGGATTGGACGACAAGTGGGCCTACAACGTCATCAAACAAATGGGCAACTACGCCGAGATCTGGGATCGCAATCTCGGCAAGGACAGCCCGCTGAAGGTCGAGCGCGGCCTGAACGCGTTGTGGAAGGACGGCGGCCTCAACTATCCTTTCCCTTGGGATTGAGCTGCACATGAAGGGGACGCGCCCGCCGTTCCCTTTCCCTGCCAACGCCGCGAACCGTCGAGGTCGAAATGCTGAGCGATGCCAAGACCAGATCGATCATCATCCAGTGTGCCCTGGTGGCCGTGGCTGCCGCCTTCGCTGCCCTGCTCGTCAGCACGACTTTCGCCAATCTCAGGGCACGCGGCATCCCGATCGGCTTCGATTTCCTGACGATGCCGTCAAGGATCGTCATCTCCGAAGCAATCCTCACTTACAAGTCGCGGGACCCCTATTACTGGGCGATCGCGACCGGGCTCGCCAATACGGTCTTCATCTCCGCGGTCGTCATCGTCTTTTCATCCGCGCTCGGCCTCGTCGTCGGCATCACCCGGCTGAGCAGCAATCCCCTGGCGGCGGGCACCTGCCGCGTATGGGTGGAGGTTGCACGCAATTCACCGCCGATCGTGCTTCTGATCTTTCTCTACTCGCTGTGGTGGAAGGTGCTGCCGCCGGTCGGCGAAGCGCTCAATCCCCTGCCCGGTGTTTACGCCTCCATGCGCGGCTTTGTGGTGCCGGCCGTCAGCATGGACGTCGCCACCCAGGGATTGCTCGTCATTGCTCTCGCCCTGGCACTGGCGGCCGCCGGCTGGGCGGCGGCGCGACGAGGATGGTTGCCGCCGCTGGCCGCGCCGGCGATCCTCACGGTGGGCGTTGCCGGACTATGGCTTGCCGACGCGAAGTTCTCCGTCGACTGGCCGACCTTCACCGGGTCGAATTTCAAGGGTGGCCGGGAACTGACGCCCGAACTCAGTACCATCCTCATCGGGCTGACCATCTACACCACCGGCTTCGTCGCCGAGATCGTGCGCGGCGGCGTGCTTTCGGTCGGCCGCGGTCAGTGGGACGCAGGTCATTCGCTCGGCCTGCCGCGCGGCAAAATATTGCGCCTGATCATCATCCCGCAGATGCTGCGGGTGATCGTCCCGCCGCTCAACAGCCAATACATCAACGTCGTCAAGAATTCGACGCTGGCGATCGCGGTCGGCTATCCGGACTTCCTTGCGGTGATGAACACCATCATCAGCAAGTCCAGCCATTCGATCGAGGGCGTCTTCATCATCCTCGGCGTCTATCTCGCCCTCAACCTGAGCCTGTCAAGCGCGGCCAATTGGTACAACCGTCGCATCGCCATCGTGGAGCGCTGAACTATGAAGGCCGTGTCTCTTTCCCTTCCGGCCGAGCCAATGCCAGGACAGATCCGCTTCGGCGCCTTGCGGCGGTCAGCCAAGCTCCTGTTCGGCACGCCGCTCAATGCCGCCCTGACGCTGTTGTTCGGCGTCCTGCTCGTCGCCACGGTACCGCCGATGCTGCGCTGGCTAATAATCGACGCCGTGCTGTTCGACCCCAATCCAGGCGCCTGCCGGGTTGCCACCGGAGCCTGCTGGAGCTTCATCTACGCCAAGTCCGGGCAGTTGCTGTTCGGCATCTATCCGCTCGACGAACGCTGGCGCCCGGCGATCGTCTGCCTGCTCATCCTGGCGCTGCTTGCCTGGTCGGTGCGGCCCGCCAGTTGGGCCCTGCGGCTGCTGGCGCTCTGGGTGGCAGCGTTCGTGCTGATCTTCTGGCTGATGGGCGGCGGCATCGGCCTGACCGAGGTTCCGACCTCGTCCTGGGGCGGCCTGCCGGTGACGCTCATCCTCACCGTCGTTGCCATCGGCGTCGCCTTCCCGGTCGGCATTCTCTTGGCGCTGGCCAGGCGCTCGACCATGCCAGCGATACGCATCGGCGCCGTGGTCCTGATAGAATCGGTGCGCGGACTACCGCTGCTGTCCATCCTGTTCGTGGCGTCGATCATGATGCCGCTGTTCCTGCCCGAGGCCCTGTTGCCCGACAAATTCGTGCGCGCGCTGGTCGCGCTCACCATCTTCGCCGCGGCTTATCTCGCCGAGGTGATCCGCGGCGGCCTGCAGGCCATCCCGAATGGCCAGTACGAGGCTGCGGCAGCGCTCGGCCTGCCCTTCTGGCGCACGCAATATCTCGTCATCCTGCCGCAGGCGATCCGGGTGGCGATCCCGGCGCTGGCCAACACCATCATCGTCATGATCAAGAACACCAGCCTTGTCCTGGTGGTCGGCCTGTTCGACCTGATCAGCTCCGGTAAAGCGGCGCTGGCTGACCCGGACTGGCCGTCGCCGGCGGCCGAGACATTCCTGTTCATCGGCGCGATCTTCTTCGCGCTCTCCTTCTCGTTCGCCCGCTTCGCCGACTTCCTGGAGCGGCGCGGCCCGACCGCTCACTAGGAAATGCCTTGATGTTATCGTCCGCCCCAACGCGCGCTCCGTCCATGACCGATCCCAGCGCTCCGCCCGCTATCCAAATGACCGGCATGAATAAGTGGTACGGAAACTTCCATGTGCTGAAGAATATCAACCTGACCGTCCATCGCGGCGAGAAGCTGGTGATCTGCGGTCCGTCCGGCTCGGGCAAGTCGACGATGATCCGCTGCATCAACCGGCTGGAGGAGCATCAGCAGGGGCAGATCGTCGTCGAAGGCGTCGAACTCAGCAACGATTTGAAGCAGATCGACGTAATCCGCAGTGACATCGGCATGGTGTTCCAGCACTTCAACCTGTTCCCGCATTTGACCATTCTGGAAAACCTGACACTGGCGCCGATCTGGGTGCGCAGGATGCGGCGCGGGCAAGCCGAGCAGACCGCCATGCACTATCTGGAGCGGGTGAAGATCCCGGACCAGGCGCATAAATATCCCGGCCAGTTGTCCGGCGGCCAGCAGCAGCGCGTCGCCATCGCCCGTGCGCTCTGTATGAGCCCGAAGATCATGCTCTTTGACGAACCGACCTCCGCCCTCGATCCTGAAATGGTCAAGGAAGTGCTCGACACCATGGTCGCGCTGGCCGACGATGGCATGACGATGCTGTGCGTCACGCACGAGATGGGATTTGCCCGCCAGGTCGCCGACCGCGTCGTCTTCATGGACCAGGGCGAGATCGTCGAGATGAACACGCCCTCCGAATTCTTCTCGCATCCGCGTCACCAGCGCAGCAAACTGTTTCTTGCCCAGATCCTGAACTAGCGAACCTCTCCCGCCAGCCCATGCGCCGGCCGGATGGGCAGACGCAAATCAGAAATCCATCCGGGGCCTGGTCAGCGCGCAGCGACCTGCCAGACCGCGACGCCGGCCCAGGATCAGGCCGGCGACGCCTTCGATGCTGCGCGAGATAATGTCGAACAAGCGCGGCCGACTCTCGAAGGAATACACCAGGCGTTCGCGAAACAGGATCGACAGCGCCGCGAGTTCCGGCCATTGGTAGATGTTCGGCCCACAACTTCTGCACGTCGACGATCCGGGCGCCTGGCGGTGGGCGCTCCGGTCCTGTTTCGACGATAATGCGCCGCCGGCCGGCGCAGGCACAGCTGCCACGTATTGCAGCAGACGGCAGAGGACGAGAACGTCGTCCACAACGCAACTCTCGACTCGAAGTCGTAGCTGCATCATATGGCCTGTTCACCAAGCGGGCTTTGGGGGCTAGCACGAAGTCGGGCACCCACTTTGGCACCTCCACTTGCGCGAGCAGTAGTCCGCTTTCCTTCGCAAATGCCATGTGGCAAGACGGATGGATGGCGGCGGACAGCGAACATAAAAGCATCTCTGCGAGAGCGTTGGGCATCGCATTATCAGCTGCTGCCCTCGTGCCGCATTTCACAACCCCAGCCTTTGCCCATGCTTCCGAGCGCGGCTATGTCATGCTCCTGCCGACCGGATATTATGTCGTGGGCGGGGCGGTGGCCGTAGCCGCGAGTTTTCTGGTTCTGGCTGTCCTCCCGCCCAGGCTGCTCGAACGCATTTCGGCATCCCGCCTGCCAATTGGTCAATTCGGCGACGCCGCGCGCATTTGGATCAGCACGCTCGCCTTCGCGGTTCTCGCCATACTCGTGGCGGCGGGAATTCTCGGCAGCCGAGATCCGCTGTCGAATCCACTTCCGCTAACGGTGTGGACGCTGGTCTGGGTCGGACTGACATTGCTTCAGGGCGTATTCGGCAATGTTTGGTCGTGGACAAACCCGTGGTACGGGCCGTGGCGCATTTTCTCCAGCGTCTTCCCGGCATTCCGCGATCGCACAATGCCACAAGGACTGGCTTACTGGCCGGCGTTGATTTTGTTTGCAAGCTTCGCCTGGTTCGAGCTGATCTATCCGGCGCCCGAAGATCCGGCGCGGCTTGCGTTCGCTCTCATGGCCTACTGGCTCTCGACCTTCGTCTGCATGATCATCTTCGGCTACGAAGGCTGGAGCCGGCGCGGCGAGTTTCTGTCCGCGTTCTTCCGCATGGTGTCACGCTTCGCCATCGTCGAAACGACGCCGGACCACCCAAGCGGGGGGCGCGCCCTCTCACTCTGCTGGCCTGGAGCGAAATTGTGGAGCGCGCAAGCCTTGCCGGCGAGCGGTATGCTCTTTCTGTTGCTGACGTTGAGCTCGGTGTCCTTCGACGGTCTGTCGAAGACCTTCTCTTGGCTGGGCGCGAATGGTGTCAATCCGCTCGAATTTCCGGGGCGCTCGGCATTAGTCGGAATCAACAGCGCCGGTCTTGTGCTGATGTTTATCGCACTTGTCGCCGTGTTCTTCGCCGCACTGTTTGTCGGTGAGCGGTTGGCCGGGAGCATCTCTTTCGGAAAAGCGGTCGGGCTCCTTGTCTGGTCGATCGTCCCGATCGCGCTCGCCTATCATTTTTCCCACTATCTGACGGCCCTCCTGGTGAACGGCCAGAATGCGCTCGTCGCTATTTCGGATCCGTTTGATCGGGGATGGAACCTATTCGGCACGGCGCACATGAATGTCGGGGCGGGAGTGATCATGGGCTCCGATGCAGCGTGGATCATCTGGAACTTTCAGGCGGCGGCGATCATCGGCGGCCATATACTTGCCGTTCTGGTCGCGCATGGGCTGGCGTTCCGTTTGCATCCGGCGCGCAGCCGCGCGGCGCTCAGCCAATTTCCGCTGACCGTTTTTATGGTCGGATATACGGTTTTCGGGCTGTGGCTGCTGTCCACGCCGACGGCCGTCTGACGGCCGCAAGCCACGTATCGGAGGCGTTGGTCGACAGACCTCACGGCGGTGTATCGCGACCTCAAGGACATGCGTCGAACAAAGCCGGTGGTTGGTGAATTGGCAACGCCGGCACTGCAACTGACTGCTTCACAGTTCTTCGGCCTGATATCTAAGCCGACGGGACGCCCTCGGTGGCCAGACGCCGGAAGATCTGGTCGACTTGTTGCGGCGGCAATTTGGCGCCGCCGTCGAGCCACCAGATCAGCACCGACAGAAAGGCACCCACGACGAACTGGACGATCAGTTCGTTCGGCACGACATCGGGGAGCTTCCTGTCCTTCTTTGCGGCAAGCTCCGCGCGCACGAGATCGCATAGAATCTCGCGGATGCTGCCGAGCACAATAGTCCCACCGCGGCCCCCGGCCAGAGCTCGGTAGAGATCTATATGTTCACGCGCGTGCTCGAACATACCGAGCACGAACCCCAAGCTGCGATCTTTCAGCTCGCCTGGCGCTGCAAGCGCATGCCGCTGGCGTTCGACCAGCATGGCGCGCAGATGATCGTCCAGGCCGCTGCGCTTGAGGTCGTCCTTGCTGGTGAAGTGCGCGTAAAAGGTCGATCGGCCGATGTTTGCCTCATTGCAGATGTCCTCGACGGTAATTGCTTCATATCCCTTTCTCAGGATCAAAGTGATCAGCGCATGGTGAAGAGTCGACCGGGTCCGGGCGACACGGCGGTCTATCGTCTTTTCCGTTACCATGAGCTTTTCCGGTCAGATGGCAGAGGACCGTGCGGTACCGGACATTCTGCCGCGAATGGTCGTTGACGCGTTCCCGGATATCATGTCAGTTTCCGAACATGATGTCCATCAACCGGCGAGAGTGGCCAAGGAGTCTCTGATGAGAAAACATGGGCATAACAACAGCGGAGCCGGCGCGCCCGGCCGCATCATACATTGGGCAGCACGCTACGATCTGATGACTTGGCTGTTCACCTTAGGCCGCGAACGCGCCTTTCGCGAAAAGATCCTCCGGTTGACGCAGCTCGAACCTGGAGAGTCCGTCCTCGATATAGGGTGCGGGACGGGAACGCTCGCTATACTTGCCAAGCAGCAGGTCGGGCCGACGGGCACCGTGCACGGGATCGATGCGTCACCGGAAATGATCACCAGGGCGGGTGCGAAGGCTCGAAGAGTCGGTCTGAAGGTCACCTTTGAAAAGGCCGCCGCCCAGGCATTACCGTTCCGGGATGCCGAATTCGATGTCGTAACGACGACGCTGATGCTCCATCATCTTTCTGCCGATGGACGTAATCAGATGGCTCATGAGATACACAGAGTCCTGAAGCCATCCGGTCGCGTACTCGCCGTCGACTTCGTGCAAGCGCCACAGGATGGAGGCTTCATCGATCGCTTCCACCATCACGGCGTCAGCACAGTCGACGACATCATAACGGAATTCCGGGACTCGGGTCTCAACATCGTCGCTAGCGGCGCGGTTGGCACGAAGAACCTGCAGTTCGTGCTAGCCACGGCGGCCGCCGACGTTGCCCGTATTCGCGATAGGTTTGTCGCTCTCGGCACGGAAGAACCCTCAGGCCCGGCACGGCCTGCAGCCATGAGCCACCTGCACACCATAGGCCTGGTGCTAGGCATCGTCGCGCTGATCGCCATGCACGCAGGCGCGCCCTGGTGGCTATCGTGGCGCGGTCTAAGCGACGCCTCAAATCCGATCTCTTACACAGTGATTGCACTCGTGGCCCTTTTCGTAATCTTCAAGATCGGATTGCTCGGTGGCCTGCATCGGTGGAGCAGAGGCCGCCGCCAGCGTTGAGGCCGCTTGCTATTACGACATCGCGTCTCGCTACGGCTTGTTGGACACGCAGGAGTTCACCTTTCACACCCGGACGCGAATCGCGCGTCCGCTCCGGTCTCCCCGCCTTGCGAGGGTGGTGGTAGGCCAATCTAATCCCGTCGCAGCGAGATCAGACGCTGGCAGACGGCGCTTAACGTTATTCTCGGAAGACCAACTGCCATTCGTTGTCAGATCACCGGGCGGTGATCACTCTCAGCCAGATGGCAGGCGGCGACGCCGCCATGAGGAACGGGACGCAGTTGGGGCTCGTCCAACCGGCAGATATCCATCGCCACCGGACAGCGCGTGTTGAACCGGCAGCCCGGCGGTGGATTGCTCGGGCTCGGCGGGTCGCCTGCGAGGATGATGCGGCGGCGGTCGGCCTCAATGCGCTTTCCCAGCGATAGAGGGTCGAACGCGGCACTCCGACGGCCCGCGCTGCCTGCCCGGCATCCAGTCCGTCCCGCATCGCGCGCCGCCATCGCGCCACCGCGTCGCGTCTTCTCTCTGCTTCGATAGTTGGGGTCTTCGCGCCGAGAAGCCGCGACGCCCGGCCGGCGTTGCGTATAATATACCGGGCAGGCCAAAAACCTGCATGGGGTTCTCCTATGATTCGAGCTTCGCAACCCGAGTTACGGAGAACCCCTCCTCAACTGCAAGAATCTCATATCTGTCTGAGCGCGGTCACCAGTTTGACCTGCCAACCATGTCTCACGAGCAATGGCAGGCACTTAAGCCAACGCTACAAGAAGCGGAATAATAACCGGCAAGAGGTTCCTCTCGGCCCGCCTGAGTAACCAGGGCTGCCGACAGAGCGCTTTCCCACTCACTGCCGGCCCGGTACCGGAAGGAAGGAGCGCAAATCTCTGCTTCGCCACCAGAATGCGCAACGCATCAGGTCCCGCACGCTCAGCTAGATCTGACGTTTAATCATGCGGCCGAGACCCGCTTCGCGAATAGGTCGCCGGCGAACCTGCACGCCGCCTTGTGCATTGAGCTTACTTCTTGCGACACAGGCTCAGCCTCCGCACAAGCTTCCACTGAAAGGGGACACCGCGTCCTGAAGAAACAGCCGGAGGGCGGATTCGTCGGACTTGGGATTTCGCCCGTGATCAACGGAGGGTTGCGCCGACGTTCGGTGGCAGGATCAGCCTCGGGGACAGACGCGAGAAGGAGTTGGGTGTAGGGATGGCTCGGATTCCGGTAGACCTCTTCCGAGCTACCGCTTTCCACCACCTTGCCGAGATACATCACGTAGACCCGGCTCGCCGCCTGCCGGACAAGCGCGAGGTCATGCGCGATGAAGAGGCAGGACACGCCGAGCTTCTCTCTGAGGTCGAGGAATAGGTTCATGACCTGCGCCCGTATAGACAAGTCTAGCGCGCTGACCGGTTCGTCGCAGATTAAAACCCGCGGCTCTACGGCCAGCGAGCGCGCGATCGCGATGCGTTGCCTCTGGCCGCCTGAGAGTTCACGGGTGAATCTGTCCCGGACCGTCGTCGCCAGACCGACTTGGTTGAGGAGCTCAGCGATCCTCCCCTCGCGTTCCGTTTGCGAACGCAAACCTGCAATTATGAGGGCTTCGTTTATGGCTTCGCCCACAGTTTGGCGATCATTCAGCGATGCATAGGGGTCCTGGAACACGTACTGAACTGCCCGACGCGCTTCCCGCAGACGGCGTCCACTCAAGGAGCCGAGGTCGATGCCATCAAAAACGACACGTCCGGATTGGGGTTTTTCCAAGCCGACGATCGAACGGCCGAGCGTGGACTTGCCGCAGCCAGACTCCCCCACCAAGCCGACGATCTCGCCTTGATTGAGGTGGATTGAGACGTCGTTTACCGCTTTGATCGTTTGGCCACGTTTGGCGCTTGGAAAGCTGGTGACCAGATGCTCGACTTCGAGTACCGCGCTCATTATGCGCACTCCTTCGCCCGAATATTCAGAACGGGACAGGCGGCTGACACACCCGGAACTGCCGTCGGCAAGAACGGCGGTCGCCGCTCGCCGCAGGCATCCACAGCGTATCCGCAGCGGGGCATGAAAGCGCACCCTGTGATCGGCGCGCCAAGGATGGGCGGAACGCCCGGCAATCCACGGAAACGCGATCCGATTGCGTCCTGTTTCCTCGGAATTGCGTCGATGAGGCCCATCGTATAGGGATGCTGCGGCTGGGAGAGTACACGCTCGGTCGGTCCGGTTTCGACGTGGCGCCCCGCGTACATCACCATTACGCGGTCGGCCGAGCCCGCCACGACACCCATGTCATGCGTGATCAAGATCATGGCCATGTCCATTCTGGACTGGATTTCCTTCAGCAGTCGGAGGATTTGCGCCTGGACCGTCACGTCGAGCGCGGTGGTCGGCTCGTCGGCTACGAGAAGTGTCGGCTCGGCGGCAATGGCGATTGCGATCATGACACGCTGTCGGAGACCGCCCGAAAGCTCATGGGGATACTGCTTGAGGCGTATTTCGGGGTCGGACATCCCGACCATCTTGATAAGTTCAAGCGCCCGGGTTTCCGCAGCTCTTGCGGTCATGCCGAGGTGAAGCTCGGCTACTTCGGCTATCTGCCGTCCGACCCGGCGGGCGGGATTGAGCGCGCTCATCGGGTCCTGGAAAATGAAGCCAATGGATTTTCCGCGCAGGCTGCGAAGCGTTTCATTGTCCGATCCGACGAGCTGGCGGCTGTCGAACAAAATGGTGCCCGATATATCCGCCTGGACGCCCACGGGCATCAGGCCGAGAGGCGCAAAGCAGGTGACCGTTTTGCCGCTACCGCTTTCTCCCACAATCGCGAGGGTCTCTCGGCGGCTCAGTTCATAGGCTACTCCGTCGACTGGGCGGACCACGGTATGCGCCGTCAGCAGGTCTATGGTCAGATCTTTGACGCGGAGTATCGGTTCAGAACTCATGGCCGTGCCTCCTTGGCCCAGAATGCGGTTACCCGGCGGCGGGCCGCGAGCATCCGGGAGGTCAGCGGCTTCGGAACTCTGTTGAGGGCGACCGCTTCACCGAGGATGTTGAATCCGATGACAGCTAAAGTCAGGGTCAGTCCCGGCAGGATGACCTGGCGCGGATCGGACTCGAGATATGGAAGCGCGTCGACCAACATCTGTCCCCATTCAGGCGTCGGCGGCTGGATGCCCAGCCCGAGGAAGCTCAACGTTGCGATTGCGAGCGCGACTGCTCCGGCGTCGGCCGTGGCATATACGAGCACCGCCCCGATCGTCGTGGGAAGAAGATGGACAAAGTAAATGCGAACGGGACTTGCGCCCAATACTCTTAGGGCCTCCATGTGGGGCTTGTTCATGGTGTTGACAGCCACGGCCCGGCTAATGCGGGCGCTACCCGGCCACCAGGCGAGCGCGAGCGCGAGGATCATGTTCCAGTAGCTGACTCCGGCAATGCCGATCACCGCAAGTGAGACGATGAGGCTGGGGATTGCCTGGCCGACGTCAACGATGCGCATCAGCAGTTCGTCCGTCCAGCCCCGCCGGTATCCGGCAATCGTGCCGATGGCGATGCCGATGGCGTGCGCGCACACAAGGACGAGACAGACTCCGACCAGCGACGTCCGAGCCGCCACAATCAACCTGCTCAATGTATCGCGCCCGAGATGGTCGACTCCGAAGGGATGGGCGAGCGTCGGGCCCTGGCCAGCGATCAGCAGGTCTTGCGCATTGGGATCATGTGGCGCGATGTAGGGTGCGAGCAGTCCCAACAGAACGAACGCGCCGATAGTAAATACCGCCGAGCGCGGGAAGGCGCCAATGGCCTTCAGGAGTGGTCTGACTGGCTGCATGTTCAGCTCCTTTGAAGTCTAAGGCGCGGATCGGTCAGCGTAATGCAGATGTCGACCACGACGTTCAGGATGATGAAGAACGTGATGAAGACCAGAAGGCAGGCCTGCACGACCATGAAGTCGCGGAATCTCACCCCGGTCAGGAAGAGGTCGCCGATGCCCTGCCAAGCGAACAGAGGTTCGACAACGACCGCGCCCACGACCATCGTCCCGATCTGCGTTCCCAAGGCGTTCAAGTACGTCGGCGCGATGTTCGGGATCGCGTCGCGAACCAGAATACTCGTCCTTGACAGTCCTTTGCTCATGGCCGTTAGGACATAGGGTTTGGCCATCGCCTCCTCGAAGCCAACTCGGACGACGCGGCTCAGAACTGCTGCGGGAAGAAATCCCAGAGTGAGCCATGGAAGCACCCAACTGACGGGTCCGGCAAACCCGAAGGTCGGAAAGACGTGCCACGTGACCGAAAAGGCGTAGACCAGCAGTGCTCCGACGAAGAAGGACGGAGTCGAAGCGCCCAGAAGAGCGCTCCCTCGGGTGACCACGTCTGGCGCCCTATGTGCCCAGAGCGCGCCTACGAAGCCGACGAACAGGCTCAGCAAGAAAGCCACGACCGCTCCGCCCGCAACGAGGGTGGCGGTCGCGGCAAGGCGGCTCTTGAGGGACGCGCCGACCGCCTCGCCCGTCTTGTAGGAAATGCCGAAGTCGCCGTGGATCGCTCCGTTCAGCCAGAAGCCGTAGCGTTCGAGAAGCGGCTTGTTGAGCCCCAATTCCTCCTCGACCTTGGCGATATCGGCTTTGGTGGCCGTCGGCGTCCGCAGCTCGGCGATGAGTATCGCCACGTTGCCCGGAGCGGATACCACGAGCGCGAAGCATAGAACGGACGCCAGAAACAGCAACAAGACTGCGTTGCGGGCCCTTTTAGCGATGAAGGCGAACACGGCCGTATCCTACTCCGCCAGTGTGATATTCTCGTAGGGCATGTCGTACTCGGTCGCGGGGCTCTGGAAGCCCTTCACCCGAGCGGCATGCGCCCATATGCCCGGAACGAAGAGCAGCGGCGCGATGGCGTCGTTGTCGTGCAGCCAGTCATAGACCTTCTGTAGAGCTGCTTCCATCTCGCCTTCGGGCGCGGACATCGCGGCGAGCACCAACGGATCGAGGTGCTCGGGGTCGATGAAGAGCTTGCCGTCCACGCCGTTGTCATAGGTGGATAGGAACAGGCCCACCACAGTCCCGAAAGGTTCGTATGGCGCGCCGAACGTCTGGAAGAAAGCGAGATCGAACTTGCGCTCCGGAATGTCGCTGTGCCGCGACGCATGATCCACCGAGCGGATCGTGAGCGTGACGCCAATCTCCTGGAGCTCGGACTGGATCACTACCGCGACGGATCGGGACCCCGGTACTTGCTCCTCGCTAACGACCAGTTCAATGGCAAGGTCCTTGCCGTCCTTCTGCCTGACAGGCCCCCCGACCCAGCCTGCCTCCTCGAGCAGCGACTTTGCGGTCTCGGTATCCCGCCTAGGCACATCGAAGCGCTTCCCCGAATACGGAACGGTTTCGGAGAACAGGTTGCCAGTGGAGGTCGCCAGACCGCGGTAAAGCACTTGCGAGATCGCAGCCCGGTCGATGCCGAGGTTGATCGCCTTGCGGACTTTCGGGTCCCTCAGCGCTTCGACGCGGGAAGTGTTGAAGGCCATAATCATTGTGGTGGTGCCGGGATCGATGACGACGTCGATGCCCGCTCCCTTCAGCGTCTCTGCTTCCGTTGCGGTCAAAGGCGACACAAACGCTCCGCCGATCAGATCCACGTCGCCCGCGCGCAACGCTGCCATGCGGCCGCGCGAGTCCGGAAGGACTTTTACCTCAAGATATTTGAAAGAGGGTTTGTCACCCCAGTAGGCGTCGAAGCGCTCGAAGGCACTGCCCTCATTCCCGGCAGTCGCTTGATGCCACGGTCCCGTGCCGACGGGTGCCTTATAGCTACCGTCCCCAGAGACCGACTTGGGGCTGAGGAGCCTGACTGGCCGGACGTAAGCGAACTCCTGGAGCAGGCCGAGGACCGGTTCCTTGAACCGGACGTTGACGTGATCGTCGTCGACGATGTCCGTTCCGGCGTAAAGCCGGGACGAATTCATCCAGTTGTTCGCTTCGAGTCCGATCCACCTCTTCAGGTTCCATTCCACCGCCGCGGCGTCGAACGGAGTGCCGTCGTGGAAAGTCACGCCCTTGCGCAACGTGAGCTTAAGCAGCCTGCCCCCGTCTTCGACCGACCATTCGGTCGCCAGCCCTGGCTCGATCTTACCGTCATGGCCGTATTTAACCAGCGGCTCGAAAACGAGGTCCTGAACGCCCCACAGGCCGGTGTATTTGTGAGGATTGATATCCCCGGCGGGCTTGGCGATCGCGATGCGAAGCGTGTCCTTAACCTCTGATGCCGCAACGATTGACGGCAGGATGGAGGATAGCGCCGAAACTCCCAGCAGTTTTGAGACGCCCGCCAGGAAGGAGCGCCTGTCTATTCGCATGAATTCGTTGTTGTTGTTCATTGTCATTCCCCTTTTTGTGTTCACTCACAGCATTGATTGCCGGATGTTTTCTTTGCCGAACCGCTCGTCGTCGATCCGTGCTTGGATTTGGGCCAACATTTTCTCGAGATCGGCCATGAGATCGTCGTGCGATTCCAACCCCACGCTGAACCGCAGAAGGAGGTCCTGCCCACTCCAGGTCGTCGCGGAGCGGTTGCTCTTCACGGGCATGGGGGCAACGAGGCTGCGTGTCCCACCCCACGAGGCGCCGATGGCGAACGTCTCTAGCGTATTGAGGGCCTCCGGCACGTGCAGCAGTGCTTCGGGAACCAATTCCACGCTGAACACTCCGCTCGCGCCGAGGAAGTCGCGCTTCCAGAATTCGTGCCCGGGACAAGACGGCAGGGCGGGGTAGAGCACACGCTCGACGGCTGGGTGGCCGCGGAACCAGTTGATCATCGCCGTCGCGCCGTCGTGCGCGTGTTTCATTCGCACGCCAAGAGTCTCCATGCCCCGCAACACCAAAGAGGCGTCGTCGGGGGAAACGCCGATCCCGGCGCGCCCCATAGTCGCCTTGAGCGCGTTGAAAAGCTGCTCGGAAGCCACCGTGATCGATCCCATCAGCACGTCGGAATGGCCCGAGATATATTTGGTGAGCGCTTCGGTCACGATGTCGGCCCCATGTACGAGGGGCTTGAAGTTAAGAGGGGTCGCCCAGGTGTTGTCGAATCCGACGAGCGCGCCGTGCCGATGCGCGATCTCGGCAATCCGCGGCAGATCCTGGACTTCCATGGTCGTCGAACCGGGGGACTCGCACCACACCAGTTTCGTGTTCCCGTTGATCCGACGTTCGAGCCCCTCGGGCGAAGTGGGATCGTAGTACTCCGCTCGGACGCCAAACTTTGCCAGATCGGTGTTCACAAAATCACGGACCGGGGGATAGGCCGTGTCCGCCACCAGTACCTTGTCTCCGGCATTGAGGACGGCGAGCATTGCGATTGCGTTTGCGGCCTGGCCCGATGGCGCGAGAAGCGTCCGGTGACCCTGCTCGAGCTGAGTGATCTTTTGCTCCAGTGTACGCGTCGTCGGGGTGCCGTAGAGGCCGTAGGAATAGCCGTCAGGCCCTCGCTGGCCGCGAGTGGCGTAGGCTGCGGCATCCGCGAATACGATCGTCGAAGCCCGATGGACGGCTGCACCCAGAGCCTCGAAGCCGTCTGTTTTGACTTTGGGGGTCACAACGCATTGGGTGAGATCGTTCATGCTTGCTCCTCATGTGTTGGAGACAGTTACAGCATGACAAAACCTATTCCGTCCAATATCAAGATCGGGATGTGCTATTCTCTCAGGTTATAGGTGCGCCATGAATCTTCGCCAGATCGAGGTCTTCCACGCCGTGATGACGATTGGAACCGCCTCACGCGCCGCGGAGATACTACGCATCTCACAACCTGCGGTGAGCAAGGCCGTCCAAGAACTGGAGCGCGACATCGGTTTCGCGCTCTTCCACCGCATCAAAGGACGGATGTCGCCGACGGCAGAAGGCAACCTGTTTTTCAGGGAAGTGGAGACCTCATTCTCCGGCCTCATCCATTTGAAAGGGGCCGCGGCGCGGATTCGCGACTTCGGTTCGGGGGAAATCCGGATCGCAAGTCTCTCCGCATTAAGTACGAATGTAATGCCAAAGGCATTAAAGGCATTTCAACACCGTCACCCTGACGTTGCGATCACCTTTCAGGCAAGGCTATCCTCGGAAGTCAAAGAACTCGTCGCCTCCGGCCAGTTCGACGTCGGCCTGGCGGCGGACGAGATCGATCTTGCGGGCGTCGAAGCCCACCCATTCCGGAACTACCGGGTCGCGATCGCCATGCCCAAGGGCCATCCGCTAGAGGAGAGGGAAGTGATCCGTCCCGCCGATCTCCATGGGCAGGCCTTCATCGCGTTGGCTCCGGAGGACACTACGAGACGGGAAGCAGAGGCCATCTTCGCTGATCACGGCATCAAGCCCAAAGTGGTTCTAGAAACCCCCTATTCCACCACCATCTGCTCGATGGTCAATGCGGGGCTTGGATGCGGAATGGTCAATCCTTTAACTGCCCTTCCCTATCTCAACGGAAACCTCAGCCTCCGTCCATTTCTCCCGGGAATCTCCTTCCGAACCCTTCTGTTGTTGCCACCCAACCGACGTCCATCGAGAGTAGTTAGCGACTTTATCGAGCAGCTGATGCGTATCGCATTGGAAATTGATGGGGCTGTCCAAACTTGACTTCACTTTCGTGAACGTCGGCTTCTGGGCCCCATGCCGTCACCCGCCAGGCCGCAATTAGGATAGCGCGCCTCGCTCAGCCGCAGCAGCGAAATTGGAACTGGGAGTTCGATGAGTGTGGGGAAGGCGGCAGCGCTCTCCCGGTACCATCACTGCAGCGCTAGGCGCTGTTCCTGGTTTACGATTTGGCAGGTTGAGAAGCTCCGCCAGCGCACCGCGAACTTTCAGCTCAACCTGTCCCCTACCCTCCGTCGGAATGATCTCGATCCCCGTGACCAGTGAGCGGATGATCCTCGCCGCCTCGTGCCGCTCACACTCGTCGGATTGCAACGCGTCCTGGAGCTCGGATACTTGCCGACGGTAAACCGTTACCGCAGCCGGATGAAACTCCACAATGCTTTCCGCGGCCGCCATCGCCTGAAGCTCTCGGGCTAGAGTCTCCTTTTCGCGCTCGAGGTCCAGTAGCTTCGATTTCATGCTGGTCGTCGCGACACCTTCAGCGATGGCATCGACGATGTTAGCGATCTGCCTGTCGATGCCGGCATGCCGCCTTTCGACTTCCCTTTGCCGCTCGCGGTTCATGGCGTTCAGTCGCTTATGCTCAGCATGATATTCAGCAAGGAAGCCCGCAATGGCATCTGGCGCCAGCAAGCGCCGCTGGATGCCTTCCAGCACACGCTTCTCAAGCTCGCCAACACGGATCGTTCTGTTATTGGTACAAGTGCCTTTCTCACGGTGCGCGGCACAAGCAAGCTGGTTCCTGTTCTTCACCGTATAGGAAGCGCCACAGCAGCCGCACCGCACGAGCCCCGAGAACATGTGCTTCGGCCGTCGGCGGTGATGGAGTTTCATGCCTCCATAAAGCTTCTTGCGGGCTTGCACTGCATCCCATAGCTCATCGTCGATGATACGCAGATGCGGCACTTCAACGACCTGCCAGGTTTCCGGCAGATTCGGCCGCGAGATGCGCTTCCTAGTCTCGGGATCCTTGCGCATTTGAAGACGATTGAAGACGAGCAGCCCGATATAGGCTTCGTTGTAGAGAAAGCCGCTTCTCCGCTTGAGATTGCCATTGATGGTCGAGGCGCCCCACGCACCCCCAAAGGGTGATGGGATACCTTCCCTGTTGAGGCCTGCAGCTATCGTACCCGCCGATTGACCAGCCGCGAATTCCCGAAAAATCCGACGCACGACCTCGGCTTGATCCTCATCGATCTCGCGCAGACCGCGGATCGGTTCGCCGCGTTCATCGAGTTTTTTGACCACGCGATAGCCGTAGGAGAGGCCGCCGGCGTTGTAGCCGTTCAATATGCGGCCGCTTTGGCCCCGCCTGATCTTGGCGGCTAGGTCGCGTAGGAACAACGCGTTCATCGTTCCTTTCAGGCCCACGTGCAGTTCGTCCACGGCGCCCTCAGAGAGAGTGACGATCTTGACACCGGCAAAGCGCAGCCGCTTGAAGAGGCCGGCTACGTCTTCCTGGTCGCGTGACAAGCGATCGAGTGCCTCGGTTAGAACGATCTCAAATTGCCCGCTTTGAGCATCGGCGGGAAGCCGCTGGATGTCTGGTCGACGGATGATGCTTGAGCCGGATAGGGCGGCATCGGCATAGGTTCCAACGACAGTCCACTTCTCCCTGGCCGCGAGCTCTCGGCAAAGCCGCAGCTGATCCTCGATAGAGGCTTCGCGCTGGTTGTCGGATGAGTAACGAGCATACAGCGCGACACGGGTCATGGACCGCTCCTATGCCTCTGTTGCTAATGTCCGCCGCCGCCATCCCCACCCTCCCCTTCTGACGGTGCTTTCTCAGGAGGATGAACTTTGTTGTCGTTGGCCGCCGGCAATTCCTCGAAATGCTCCCGAGCAACCCGCCGACCCAACAAACGGGCGATCGACAGGACGGCTCGTTCAGCCATGTCTGGTGCCGACGTGTCAGCACTGTAATCATGGCTTGCGCTGTCGTTCCCAGGTTTGGCCTCGTCCACCATGGCATGCTCGCTCTTCTGTGTAGATCAAGGGCATTGAGCGGCGTGATGATCGGCAAGACAAGTTCAGTTGCAGCGCGGTCCGTACGGTGGCGTGCAAATACTTGCGCGCTGCGATTTGGGAATTCCGAAACCAAGCCAAATTGTCAAAGCTTGAGCCTATTGCAATATCGCACGCGATATCCAATATGCTTGCATGAGACTGCTTCTCGATACGGCGACCATGGTGGCGGCGATCCGAAGTGACGCTGGAGCCTCGCGCCAACTGTTGGTGGCGGCTTTGGAACGCCGGCTGACGCTCATCGCTTCGGTGACGTTGATGATCGAGTACCAGGCGGTCATGACAAGGCCCGAGCACCTTGAGGCTTCCGGCCTGTCGGCTGAGGATGTGAACGCGTTGCTAGATGCCGTGGCGGCCGTCGCCGAGCCCGTTCGCCTTGTCTTCCTCTGGCGACCCGCCGTTCGCGACCCGGACGACGACATGGTGCTGGAAGCGGCGGTCAACGGACGGGCGGATGCTATAGTGACGTTCAACCTACGCGACTTCGGCAAGGTGGCCGAGCGCTTCGGTATCATGGTCCTGTCGCCTGGTGAGGCGCTGAGACGATTGGAGAGAAAGACATGAGGAGAAGCAATTTCGCACTGCGGCTTCAGCTCTCGCTTCTCGATGAAGCGCGCAAGGTGGCGGAGAGCGAAGGCGTGCCGCTCAATCAGTTCATCAATGTGGCAGTCGCCGAGAAGCTTTCGGCGCTGCGCACGGAAAGCTACTTTCAGGAACGCGCTGCCCGTGCCGACATCCCCAAGGCGCTGGACATCCTGAAGCGGGCCGGCAAAGGGAAGGTGCCGATCAAGGGCGACGAACTGCCGGAGTAGTGCACCCTGAGGGTTGGAGCGGCATCGCTCGTGCCGGAGGCTTGCCTGCGTCCAAAGCGTCCGCCGGGCCGAAAACTGCCGGTCAAGGCTGGCGCGGCACGCGCCACCGCGAAGCGGCTCTGGCCTTGACGGGCTGGCTTCGGTCCGGCTTCGTCTCGACTAGCGGGCAGTTCTCTTGCCGGACATAATCTCCCCATCTATCGGGAAGAGTCTGGACGAGCCTTGCCGGACGCTGCTTCCGCCACGGCATTGGGCGAACCCGCTTGAAGATGGGCGAATACCCGAAACCAGAATCGATACTCCTGTGTCCGCCCGTCGCAACGCGCCGACACGGCGCCCCAGGCGATTGCGGTTGCGGCTGTCTTTCCCCACAGGGCTGTCGCTGCCTCTGCAGCTTCAGGCCACGGTCCATTTGTGCACGGCGGCATCGCGGTTGAAGGCATCCAGCAGATCGGGATCGCTCACCGCCGGATGGTGAGATGCCGCAAGAGTGCTCTGTGCTGGCAATTCCTGGCGGTTGAAGGGTGACGTGAGGCAGACGCTTCGCGCAAGTTGAGGGGTTCTCGGCTGAAGCCGGAAGTTGGGTTGGATGGGCTTCATAGCTCGCCTCCTTCTTCGTCTTTCAGGCGCGGAAACAGCAGCCAGCCCGCCGCTTGCCGAGCTTGCGACGCTGCTCGCCGCGAATGAACTGTTCCGGCATCGTCTGCTCGGCGATGAGCACCAGATCGCTGAGCGCCGAGCGGATTTGCGGCCAAGGGAACACGGAGCATTCCTCCCAGGCTTCGCCCTCGCGCAACACGGCATCGAGCTTGCCCGCCACACCGGCGAGAGTCGTAGCGGGGGTCGTTGAGAACGCTTCCAGCAGATCCTGTGCCCGGTCGCCAGCCTCGCACTCGGCCTTGAGCGCGGCGGTGTAACCAGCCTCCTCGGCAGCTGCATCCCAGCGAGCCTGAAGCGGCCGGGATCGAATTCATTCCAGAGAACGGTGGCGGCGCTGGTGTTCGCTTGTCACAGCGTTCCGCTGGCGCATGACAATCGGCTTTTTTGAGCCGCCGCACATTTGCGGCTAGCGGCCCAAATGGGCGCTTCAGCGCCAACAGGCGAACCAACACGTACGTCCGCAATGGGCCTGATCCCGGACCTTCGCACCGAGCTCTCGCATGTCCGCTCGCGTGCTGGGTACCCTAGCAGCGGACGGTCTGCTCGGCCCCATTTCTGCCGCCTCGGACCGCGTGGGTAGTGGGAGAAATACGGCCCGATTCCATTCATCCGCTCCCGGCTGTCGCAAAAGTTATATAGCGCAAACGATGACATAGGGGTTCTCAGTTTCATCCTGTCGGGCGCAGCATTGCCGCAGTTCGCTTGCCGACAACTATTCCTGCTGGAATTGACAGGGCCAATCTTCAGGCCTCGTCAAGCCAGAAGGCAACTCGGTCCGGGCGTCTCCGCAAGCCATGTTGAGCTGCCACTGGGACAGACCCACCGAATTGGAAAGGTCGACGCCCTCGATACGGGTCAGAAAGAAAAAGGCGCGGTCAAAGTCTATCGGCGCGGTGAACGTCGCTCCCCGGAAGTCCGCCCGTGCGAGATTGGCAAACGAGAAGCGGCTGCCGCTGATATCGGCGTCATGGAACTGCGCACGCCCCAATTCTGCCTTTGTGAAATCAACATTGGTCAGATTGGCGTCCTGGAAATTCGAGCGCTGTATTTCCGCGCTCGCAAACACAGCGCCCTGCGCGTCCATACGGCTGAAGTCGGTCCTGTAGGCCTCGATTCTGTCGAACCGGGCGCCTTTGGCGGTCGAGTCGGCCAGGGAAGCACGCACAAGCGTTGCCTTCTCAAGATTTGCGGCAACGAGATTGCTGTTCCTGAGGTCGGTCGAAGTGAAATCAACACCGAACAGGTTCGCCCCGCTCAGGTCCTGTCCTTCTAGGATGAGAAGCTTCTTGTCACACTCGTGCCAATTGACGCCAGGCGTCGCGGCTGCGTCGCAATTTTGAGCGGCAGTGGCGTTCTGCCAAGCAAACACAGTGCAAACCGCTAGAACCAAGCCGGATGCGCCGTAAGCTCTGGTTCGCCTCAAAGTCATTGTTGCTGGACCTCTGCTACTCGCCGACACTCAACCTTACCACATCTGCTGACACTCGAGCCACGGTGACCACCGCCGTCACAGTTAGCGCCGATCAACCCGCGCGTAGGGCGCGATTTGCGAGCGGCTCCCCATATCATCGGCGGTCCAGCAGAGATTCATTTGTCACAGGCCAGGCGCTTCATTCCGCAGGTATGCTTGACTAAGCCGAGGAGAGCGGTCGTTCAGGATGGCGCGGTCGCGTGCCAAGATTGGCCTCCGCTCTGGACGTTTGTCTCGCTAATGAGGAGCCTGCTCGGGTGCTGACCGCCACCGCCGGCGTCCGCTGCCGACAAGCGTGAATCCGCTTGGTTCCGCACCGATCGGTACTTCCCGACGGCGAGGTTGACCCGGCACGGGGTGCTCGTCGCGTATCCTGATTCCGCTGTCGCATGAACCCCACGACTTCGCTTAGCGAGGCCGAAGTTGATCTCTGCCATCCCCCAGGTCGAACCATCAACCCCGCATATTTGTGTCGTAAGCTGACGTGCCGCGAATACCCGTTTTCGGTAGCCGGGCTTTATGGCGGACGCCCAACCTATTCTTGTATTTTTATTGATGTAAACAATGACTTATGGCGGTGAGGGAGGATTCGAACTCCGCGCTTGGAAGAGCGTCCTTCTCGTCTTCACCGTGCAGGCCGGTTACTCTGGGCGGCAGAGTGCCCTTCCGCGCTTCGTTTCCGATATCAGCGCCGGCAACTGACCAAGGCATAGCGGGCTCGTAACGATAAGGACGGTTCTCGCCATTTGAGGACCGCAACGGGTTGGCGAGTCTAGTCTGAGCGATCAAGCCCGCGCTCTGGACGAGGTCCCATCCTCACAGAATGTTCGCCCACCGGGCCAAACGTGACGCAACGGAACGGATGGTTCACCCGTAAGGTCTTGGGGAGATTGCGAAAGGAGACCAGCATATGACCTGCGAACGAGACGTCGGCACGTTCGAAGAGCCCGTGACCGTTTTGCTGTCCTCGGGCAAAGTCAGTGTTTCGAGCACCCGCGAAGCCGCCGAAATGCTGCTTTACCGCTGGCCCATTGGAGAAACCGGGCGCCGCATCCAGGCTCGCATGGCGTGCATGAAGGTGCTCGGCGGCGGCAGCGCACCGGAGGTAGCGCGCGTGGCATTTCTCAACGCCGCCAAGGAAGCGAAAATCCTGACTGCTTGACATCTCGTCAACGCGTGCCCCACCACTGTCCATCGTGCATCACTCTTGCAGCGGCCATTACATTTGTGCAAACATCGTGCGTCGATCATGCGGAGACGCCGAATGCTTGCGCGAGAAGGCTGGAGCCGCGGATCTGCACTCTACGTCGACCCGCGAGTTGACGCGCTCTGTGGCGAATTCCACGTAGAGATCGTCCCCAAGGGCCGCTATCCGAAAGGAAGGCCAGACGCGCGCCGTCGGCTCCATGCGCCGGCTGATCGACAATCATGGCGCTGAGCATGCACGGTTGGTCCTGTGTGTCCTGGCTGAGGGCCGCGGCGAACCACGCGCTCACCGAAGAAAGCAGCCTGACGGCCGTCTCTGACTTGCTGCTGGCCGGTCCGGACCTAGTGGAGCAGGGCATGGCCGCCGTGCTCGAGGTTTTCGACGCGATCCCGCTCGGCGCATACATGGCGATCGTCAATGAGCTGCGCGGCCGCGTTCAACAGGGGCATGCGCTAGCTGGGATCCTTACCGGCGCCTCCGGGAGAGCTCGCTAACGCAAAGGAGACTATTCGGTCCCGGATGGCCAAGGCGGACGCCAGCGAGGCTGAAAAGGGCCGGCAGGGCTTCACCAAGCGCCAGCGCAGCCGCGAGGAACTGATCGCACTCGGCAAGAGGATGCTCGCGGTCAAGGCGTCAGTGCCTCATGGCGAGTTCGGACCATGGCTGCGCGATCAGCCTATCACGTACGATTTGGCTTTGCAGGCGATGCGGCTGGCCCGCGGCTGCTGACTAGAAGCGATCGGCCGAACCAAAGAAGAGGCGCTCCCTTGTTTCGCGCCGTATCCCCATCTAGCCTGCACTATTGTCAGTTGAGGTGACGGGTATGAAACAGAATCAGGTTGGCATTCAGCGATCATTCGCAAGCAACGCATTGGCCATCGGGCCTTTGATATCGAGCATATCTCTGGCAGGGTGCACTACAGTCTCAAATAGCGGTGCGGATGGTCGACGCCGCCGTCCGGCACCTATACGGATATTGTCGTTGTGACGGTCACCTTTTGAGATAGGCGCATGGAGCCGACGCTTGCTGGGGATTGCCCAGGCCCGGCACGATGCTCCGCCCGACCCCCTACTCGTGCCGGGCACACTCCTCCGGCTCGTTAGTCACTGCTCTCAAGCGGCTCCCCTATCTCGAAGACGCTCCCGCGTGCTGAGCAGGCGGTTGATCAATTGACAAGCAGCGTGTGATCGTAAGGTTTCGCCAGCAGTGGTCCTCCATCGCACCAGCTGCGCATTTCGCAAAAGCCGGACAGTGATTCCGCTAAGTCGCGGACAGCTGTTTCATTAAGTCGCGGACAGTTTGGCGGTGTCGGTTCTCGGGTG